>NZ_JBHVUQ010000065.1:0-39450 GCF_042884105.1 Streptomyces sp. NPDC058157 | reverse complement strand
CCTGGGCCCTGACCGAGCGGCCCGTCGGGGACCCGGCGGCCCGGGGCGCCCTCGCCCTGTACCGGCGGCTGCGCACGCACGTGGAGGACCCCGGAGCCCTTGTGCCGCTCGGCACCTTCTTCCGGGAGCTCGCCGACGCCGCGCCGGCCGACCCGGCGTCCGCCCCGTACGCGGGACCCGTGCTGCCCTGCCCACAGCCCGTGTGGGAGGGCGCCCCGGGCACCTCCACCGCCCTCGACGACGGGGTCTTCGTGGTCGCCGTGCCCGGCGGGGACGTCTTCCTGCGCCCGTCCGCCCTCTTCGACCCGCCGCGCAGGGAGCGGGCCGAGCGGATCGGCGCCACGGTCCGGGAGGGCTACCTGCTGACCGTCCTGCGCCGCCACCGCGACCTCCTCGACGGCCTCGCCCGGCTGGCCGCCCGCGCCGCCGCCACCCCGGTCCCCGAGGGCGGCTACGAGGCGAACCCGGCACTGAGCGCCCCGGAGCTGACCGCCGAGGTCGCCGCCGCCCTCGGGACCGGTACGGACGCGGCCGCCCTCCACCTCCAGCTGCTGGCCCTCGCCCGCCCCACCGACCGGGCCGTCCGCCGCTGGAACGGCTGGACCCCCGCCCGGCACAAGGCCGCCCAGGCGGAGCTGCTGGCGACCGGCGCCGTGGTCGCCGACAAGCGGGCCCGCGCGGGCCGGACCCTGTTCGTCCCGGGGGAGTGGACGCAGGCCAAGGCCCCGCACCTGCCCGTGGAGACCGCGAAGCTCGCGGCCCACGTGGCGGCCGCCTCGGGCCCTGCCCTCCACCTGCCGCTGCTGCGCCTGCTGGCGCCGCTGCCGCCGCACGAGCTGTTCGCCCGCGCCTGGGCGGAGCGGGGGGCGGCCCGGGCCTGACGGAGCACGGGGACGGGAGCCGGGCCGAGGGTCTGACAGCCGCTGATCTGCGTGTTCATCGCTTCGGCCGACCGGCCCCCGGCCCGGGCTCCCGTCCGTCCCGACGCTACGGGAGGCCCGGGCGGCACTCAATGAACCCCGTGTTAAACCGGGCTACGGGCGCTTGCCCGGGACCCCGGGCGAGCGCAGCCCGATGAAGACCGGCTCCCGGCGCAGGACGAAGCCCATCGACTCGTACAGCCGGATCGCGGAGGTGTTGTCCGCGGCCGCGTGCAGGAACGGGACGTCCCCGCGCTCCCGGATCCCCGCCGCCACGGCCCGGATCAGCAGCGCCGCCAGCCCCTGGCCGCGGTGGTCGGGATGGGTGCACACCGCGCTGATCTCCGTCCAGCCCGGCGGCCGCATCCGCTCCCCGGCCATCGCCACCAGCCGGCCCTCGCGGCGGATGCCCAGATACGCGCCCAGCTCGACGGTGCGCGGCAGGAAGGGGCCCGGCTCGGTCAGCTCCACCAGCGCCGTCATCTCCGCCACGTCGGCCGGCCCCAGCCGCACCGCCTCGGGCGCGGCCTCGGCCCGTACCGCCGACCCCTCCAGCTGTACGCCCGGGATGCACCGCACCGTCTCCCAGTCGGCCGGCGGCGTCGGCAGACCGGTCAGCCACACCTCCCGGCCCGGCCCCACCAGCGCGGCCAGGTCCGCCCAGGCGGCCGGATCGGCCGGGTCGGCGACGGCCGCGAACGGGTTCGCCGCCGGGAGGTAGCGGGCGGCCCCGCGCCCGGAGTACTCGGCGAAGGCGCGGTGCGGGCCGGTCAGCGCGGCCCAGACCGGGTTGTCCAGCGGGGCGGCGGGGTTCTCGGTGGACATACGGTGGGGGGTCCTTCCCTGGGAGCGGGCGCCCGCTGGGCCCCGTGCGGCGGCCCGGGACGGCGGCGTCGGCAGGCAGGCTATGCCCCCGGAGCACCGGGGAGCAGCGGATTTACCGGCGCGCCCCGCAACCCCCGTCCCACGGCCCCCAGGAGGCCCGCGCAACGATTCGCCGCCCACCGGCTGTAACGCGCAACGAATCGATGAGGCCAGCGCAACGCTGACGGCTTGTCCCGGTCGAACGCCCGAACGTACCGTTTTACGACCCCCACCCCACCTGTCACAGAGGTTCGCCCATGCCCCCGCTGCGCACCGCACTCCTCCAGAGCTCCGGACGGCTCGGCGACACCGCCGAGAACCTGAAGCGGCTCGACGAGGCCGCGGCGCGCGCCGCACAGGGCGGGGCCGGGCTCCTCGTGACCTCCGAGATGTACCTGACCGGCTACGCGCTGGAGACCGGGGACATCGCGGGCCTGGCCGAGCCGGCCGACGGCGAGTCCGCCCACGCCATCGGGGGCATCGCCCGCCGCCACGGGATCGCCGTCCTGTACGGCTACCCCGAGCGCGACGGCGACACCGTCTACAACTCGGCCCAGCTGATCGGCCCCGACGGGACCCGGCTGGCGAACTACCGCAAGACCCACCTGTTCGGCTGCTTCGAGCAGGAGGCCTTCACCCCCGGCGACACCCCCGTCGTCCAGGCCGACCTGAACGGCCTCCGCGTCGGCATCATGATCTGCTACGACGTGGAGTTCCCCGAGAACGTACGGGCCCACGCGCTCGCCGGGACCGACCTCCTCCTGGTCCCGACCGCGCAGATGCACCCGTTCCAGTTCGTCGCCGAACAGCTGGTCCCGGTACGGGCCTTCGAGAACCAGATGTACATCGCGTACGTCAACCGGACCGGCCCCGAGGGCGAGTTCGAGTTCGTCGGCCTCAGCTGCCTCGCCAGCCCGGACGGGGTCACCCGCACCCGCGCCGGCCGCGGCGAGGAGATGGTCCTCGGCGAGGTCGACCCCGAGCTGCTCCGCGCCTCGCGCGAGACCAACCCGTACCTGCGCGACCGCCGCCCCGGGCTCTACGCCTCCCTCGTCTGAGGCCCGCCCGCACCCCCCTCACCACCCCGCCCCAGCCCCGCCTGCTCTGCCGCAAGGAGACGTACCCCCATGACGTCCACGGTGCCCACCACCGCCGTTCCGCACGGCGACGGACAGCTCCCGCCGATCACCATGTTCGGCCCGGACTTCCCGTACGCGTACGACGACTTCCTCGCCCACCCGGCGGGCCTGGGCCAGATACCGGCGACCGAGCACGGCACCGAGGTCGCCGTCATCGGCGGCGGCCTGTCCGGCATCATCTCCGCCTACGAGCTGATGAAGATGGGCCTCAAGCCCGTCGTCTACGAGGCCGACCAGATCGGCGGCCGGCTGCGCACCGTCGGCTTCGAGGGTGCCGAGACCGAGGGCCTCACCGCCGAGATGGGCGCCATGCGCTTCCCGCCCTCCTCCACGGCCCTGCAGCACTACATCGACCTCGTCGGCCTGGTCACGGAGCCCTTCCCGAACCCGCTCGCCGAGTCCACCCCCTCGACGGTCGTCGACCTCAAGGGCGAGACGCACTACGCCGAGACGATCGCGGACCTCCCGCAGATCTACCGCGACGTGTCCGCCGCGTGGAACGCCTGCCTCGACGAGGGCGCCGACTTCTCGGACATGAACACCGCGATGCGCGAGCGCGACGTCCCGCGCATCCGCGAGATCTGGGCCAAGCTCGTCGAGAAGCTCGACGACGAGACCTTCTACGGCTTCCTCTGCAAGTCGGAGGCCTTCAAGTCCTTCCGCAAGCGCGAGATCTTCGGCCAGGTCGGCTTCGGCACCGGCGGCTGGGACACCGACTTCCCGAACTCCATCCTGGAGATCCTGCGCGTCGTCTACACCGAGGCGGACGACCACCACCGCGGCATCGTCGGCGGCTCGCAGCAGCTGCCGCTGCGCCTGTGGGAGCGCGAGCCCGAGAAGATCGTCCACTGGGCCCAGGGCACCTCGCTGTCCACCCTGCACGAGGGCGCCCCGCGCCCGGCGGTGACCCGCCTGCACCGCACGGCCGGCAACCGCATCACGGTCACCGACGCCTCCGGCGACATCCGCACCTACCGCGCCGCGATCTTCACGGCCCAGTCCTGGATGCTGCTGTCGAAGATCGAGTGCGACGACACGCTGTTCCCGATCGACCACTGGACGGCGATCGAGCGCACCCACTACATGGAGTCGTCGAAGCTGTTCGTCCCCGTCGACCGGCCCTTCTGGCTGGACAAGGACGAGGAGACCGGCCGCGACGTCATGTCGATGACGCTCACGGACCGCATGACCCGCGGCACGTACCTGCTGGACAACGGCCCGGACAAGCCCGCCGTCATCTGCCTCTCGTACACCTGGTGCGACGACAGCCTCAAGTGGCTGCCGCTGTCCGCGAACGAGCGGATGGAGGTCATGCTGAAGTCCCTCGGCGAGATCTACCCCAAGGTCGACATCCGCCGCCACATCATCGGCAACCCGGTCACCGTCTCCTGGGAGGACGAGCCCTACTTCATGGGCGCGTTCAAGGCCAACCTCCCGGGCCACTACCGCTACCAGCGCCGCCTGTTCACCCACTTCATGCAGGACCGCCTCCCCGAGGACAAGCGCGGCATCTTCCTCGCCGGCGACGACATCTCCTGGACGGCCGGCTGGGCCGAGGGCGCCGTCCAGACCGCCCTGAACGCGGTCTGGGGCGTCATGCACCACCTCGGCGGCTCCACGGACGCCACCAACCCCGGCCCGGGCGACGTCTACGACGAGATCGCCCCGGTGGAACTCCCGGAAGACTGACCCTCCGGGCCCCATGACCACGGGCCGCCCCCGCGTCACGCACGCGGCGGCGGCCCGTTCTCATACCCGCCCGCGGATCCCGGGCCCCACACCTCACGCGCCCAGATCAGGCGCTGCCGCTGCCGGAAGCCCGCGCGGAGCTCCCCGCGCTCCGGCCCGGACGGCAGCGGGTGCGGCCGCCGGCCCAGCCCGAGGCCGCACCCGGCGCACAGGGTGTACCGGCCGTGGCCGCTGCCGTCCCACTCCACCGCGCCCCGGTCCCGCGCGCACACGGGGCACACCCCGTCCCGGCCCTGGTGGCCCTCCAGGTCCCAGCGGCCCCGCATCACCCCGGGCATCACCTCCGCGAGACGGCCCCCGGGATGGAACTCCGGGTCCGGCCAGAACAGCCACCGCGCGGGCTGCGGCGGGTCGGGACGGCGCACCCCGGCCCGCTTCTGGGCCCGCCGGCCCACCCGCCACACCGCCGTGGCGTCCCGCCACAGCAGCCGCGCCTCGTGCAGCTCCTCCACCGCCCGCACCAGCGACCGCGGATCCTCACGCAGGTCCCGGGGGATCCCGGCGCTGCGGCACAGGTGGTGGTAGGTGGCGTAGAACCCGTACGGGGAGAACTCCGTCAGGCAGGTGCGCAGCGCCGACAGCCGCCGGTGGGGCGGGAGCGAGGCGTCGTGCACCCGGAGTCGGTGCGTGGCGAAGCTGGGCATCCGCACAGCCTAGGAAGCGGCGCGCCCCGGCCGCACCGGGGTTTCAGCCCGTCGGGGTCAGCAGGCAGCGGCCCACCAGGCCGACGCCCGCGTCCAGGGACTCCTCGAACTCCTCCGCCAGTTCGGGGGAGCGGCGCAGGGTCCACAGGAGGCGGGCGGCCGCCCAGGCGCCGGCGCGGGCGCGTTCCAGGCTCCAGGAGCCCAGCAGGTGCGTCAGCGGGTCGGCGACCTCCAGCAGGTCCGGGCCCGGCATCAGGTCCTCCCGGATGCGTTCCTCCAGGGAGACCAGGGTGTCGCCGACCCGGTGGAAGTCGGCCTCCAAGGCCGCCGGGGCGCAGCCCAGCACCCGGCAGGTGGACACCACCGCCAGGGCCAGGTCGTGCCCGATGTGGGCGTTGATCCCGGCCAGCGCGTGCTGGAGCGGGCGCACCCCGGGGTGGCGGCGGTACTGCAGGAGCGGACGCCAGCAGGCCGGCGCCCGCTCCGACTCCACCGCCGCCAGGTACCGCTCCGCGAACCGCACGCTCAGGGTCTCGGCCCGCCGGGGCTGGGGGAAGCCCCCGTGCTCGATCCGCTCGTGCAGGGTCTGCGTCACGGTCAGGTACACCCGGTTGAAGACGGCCACGCCGTCCTGCGCGGGCAGCCGCTCGTCGAGGACGCGCATCCGCGCGAGTACCGCTTCCATGGAGGACAGCGTCACAGCCGCGGCGCCCCGCGCGGGGAACTTGGCCGCAGGCTTCGCCGGTTCGGGCGAAACGGCGTCAACCCCGCTTGTCCCCGGGCTCCTCGGCGCCGGCGGCGTCGTCGTACGCCGAGGTCCCCGAGTCCAGCAGCGGCTCCTGCCGCTTGAGGTGCTCCGGGGCGAAGTAGCGCAGCGCGTGGTAGCCGGTGATCACCACGAGCGTGCCGAGCGCGATGCCGCCCAGCTCGAAGCTGTCGCTGAAGTGCAGTTTGACCCCGCCGACGCCGATGATGATGCCCGCGGCGGCCGGGACCAGGTTCAGCGGATTGCGCAGGTCCACCCGTCCGTTCAGCCAGATCTGCGCGCCGAGCAGGCCGATCATGCCGTAGAGGATCACCGTGATGCCGCCCAGCACCCCGCCGGGGATCGCCGCGACGACCGCGCCGAACTTCGGGCACAGGCCGAACAGCAGCGCGAAGCCCGCCGCCGCCCAGTAGGCCGCCGTGGAGTAGACCCGGGTGGCGGCCATGACCCCGATGTTCTCGGAGTACGTGGTGTTCGGCGGACCGCCGACCGCCGTGGACAGCATGGACGCCGCGCCGTCGGCGGCGATGGCCGTGCCGAGCTTGTCGTCGAGCGGGTCGCCCGTCATCTCGCCGACCGCCTTGATGTGTCCGGCGTTCTCGGCGATCAGCGCGATCACCACCGGCAGGGCGATCAGGATCGCCGACCACTGGAACGACGGCCCGTGCAGGTTCGGCAGACCGATCCAGTCGGCCTTGCCCACGCCCGAGAGGTCCAGCCGCCAGTGGTCCACGGCCTCGGTCCCGCCCGCCGGGGAGTGGATCTTCCCGAAGACCAGGTCGAAGACCCACGAGATCCCGTACCCGAACACCAGCCCCAGGAAGATCGCGATCCGCGACCAGAACCCGCGCAGGCACACCACAGCCAGCCCGGTGAACAGCATCGTCAGCAGCGCCGTCCACTGGTCCTGCGGCCAGTACGTGGCCGCCGTCACCGGGGCCAGGTTGAACCCGATCAGCATCACGACCGCGCCCGTCACCACCGGCGGCATCGCCGCGTGGATGATCCGCGCCCCGAACCGCTGCACGGCCAGACCCGCCAGGAACAGCGCCGCGCCGACGACGAACACCGCGCCCGTGACGACCGCGCTGTCCCCGCCGCCGGCCCGGATCGCCGCCGCCACGCCCACGAAGGACAGCGAACAGCCCAGGTAGGAGGGGACCCGCCCGCGGGTGGCGAGCAGGAAGACGGCGGTGGCGATGCCCGACATCATGATGGCCAGGTTCGGGTCCAGGCCCATGAGTACCGGCGAGACGAAACTCGCGCCGAACATCGCGACCACGTGCTGGGCGCCGAGCCCGGCGGTGCGCGGCCACGACAGCCGCTCGTCCGGCCGCACCACCGCGCCGGGGGCGGGGGTCCGCCCGTCTCCGTGCAGGGTCCAGCGCAGGCCGAAGCCCATGTTCCACCACTTCCGTTCCGCCGAGAGGTCAAGGATCATGACCGCAGGGCGGCCAGCGATATATTACGGCCGGATAGCAGCGGGTTCGTCCCGATTGACGGCGTGCGCGCCGCCCCCCGGCCCCGCCGTCGACCGCAGCACCGCCGCGCCCGCGACCAGCGCGCACGCCAGCACCGTCACCAGGCCGAACGAGACCACCAGCGAGGACGCGTCCGCCACCGCCCCGATCGCCGACGGGGCGATCAGCCCCGAGGTGTACGTGATCGTCGCGACCCCCGCGATGGCCTGCGCCGGGGCCGGCCCGCTGCGCGCCGCCGCAGCGAACGCCAGCGGCACCACCACCGCGATGCCCAGCCCGATCATCCCGAACCCCGCCATGGCCGCCACCGGCTGGCGGACCGTCACCACCAGCAGCCCGCCCGCCGTGGCCAGCACCCCGCCGGCCCGCACGGTGCGCACCGCCCCGAACCGGTCCACGACCCGGTCCCCGGCCAGCCGGGCCACCGCCATGGTCAGCGCGAAGGCGGTGGTGGAGGCGGCCGCCACACCGGCCTCCGTGCCCAGCACGTCCCGCAGGAACACCGCCGACCAGTCCAGGCTCGCCCCCTCGGCGAACACCGCGCAGAAGCCCACCGCCCCGATCACCACCGCCGCCTTCGGGGGCCGGGCGAACCGCGGCGGCGCCTGCTCCTGCGGCGCGCTGCGCAGGTCCAGCACCCCGCGCACGGCGACCAGCCCGGCCGCGGTCAGGGCGAGGGCGGCGGCCAGGTGGTGCAGCCGGGCGTCGGTCCCGGTGTGCGCGGCGACCGTGCCGGCGGCCGAGCCGAGCAGGGCGCCGACGCTCCACATCCCGTGCAGCGAGGACATGATCGAACGGCCGAGCCGGTTCTCGGTCTCCACCCCGAGCGCGTTCATGGCCACGTCCGACATGCCGGCGGCCGCCCCGTAGGCGAAGAGGGCGCAGCACAGGGTCACCAGGTTCGGCGCGAGGCCCGGCAGGACCAGGGACAGCGTCCACAGGCAGAGCAGCCCGCGCAGGGCCGCGCGGGCGCCGAATCGGTGGTTGACCCGCCCGGCCAGCGGCATGGCGAGGGCCGCGCCGAGGGCGGGGAAGGCGAGGGCCAGGCCCAGGGTGCCCGCGCCGACCTGGGTGTGCTCCTGGATCCACGGGATGCGGGTGGCGAAGGAGCCGGTCACGGCGCCGTGGGCGCAGAAGACGGCGGCTATCGAGAAGCGGGCGCGGCGCAGCCGCGCCGGGCCGGTGCCGGGTTCCCCGGCCGTCACGGTCGTCATGGCTCAAAACTATCAGGGAGCCTGCCTGATAATTAAGACCTCTTCCTTAGGATGGGGTCCGTGACCCCCGTGAAGGCGATGCCCCCCGCCGCTCCAGCCGCTCCCGCCCCTGGCGTCTCCCCGGCCCCGTCGCCCGCCTCGCCGAGCACGGCCCGGGCGATGAACGACCGGCTCGCGCTCGGACTCCTCCAGTCGGAGGGGCCGTTGACGGCGACCCGGCTCAAGCAGCTCACCGGACTCTCCCGCCCCTCCGTCGCCGACCTCCTCGAACGGCTCGGCGCGGCCGGGCTGGTCGAGGTCGTGGGGGAGTCCGGCGAACAGCGGCGCGGCCCCAACGCCCGCCTCTACGGGATCGTCGCCCGCCGGGCCCACCTGGCCGCCCTGGACGTCCGCACCGACAGCGCCACCGCCGTGGTCACGGACCTCCTCGGGCATCCGCTGGCCCGCGCGGAGCTCCCCGTCGACGCCGTGGGCGAGGCCGTGGACCGGCTGGAGGCGCTGGCCCGGGAGGCGGGCGCGCAGGCGCTGCACACGGTGGTCGTCGGCGCGCCCGGCCTGGTGGCCCCCGCCTCCGGGGAGCTGCGCGACACCTCGGGCCTGCCCGCCTGGCACCGGGACCTCGTGGCCGCCCTCCAGCGGCGGCTGCCCGCCGCGGTGGTGGTGGAGAACGAGACCAACCTGGCGGCCCTGGCCGAACAGCGGGTCGGCGCCGCCCGCGACCTGGACTCCTTCGTCCTGCTGTGGCTCGGCGCCGGTGTCGGGGCCGCGGTGGTGCTCGACGGCCGGCTGAGACGGGGCGCCTCGGGCGGCGCGGGCGAGATCGGCTTCCTGCCGGTGCCGGGCACCGCCGGACTGCCCTCCGCCACCGACTGCGGCGGCGGCTTCCACGCCCTGGCCGGTGCGGCGGCGGTGGCGGCGCTGGCCGCCGGGCACGGCTTCGAGGGCTCCGTGGAGGAGGCCGTCGCGGGCGGCGCCGGGGAGGCCTTCCTGGAGGAGCTGGCGCAGCGGCTGGCCCTGGGTGCGGCGGCCGTGGCCGCCGTCCTGGACCCGGGCTGCGTGGTCCTCGGAGGCGGGCTCGGCCGGGCGGGCGGCGAGGCCCTGGCCGCCCGGGTCGCCCGCCGCCTCGCCGCCCTGAGCCCCGTGCCCACCGAGGTCCGCGCCACCGCGCTGGGCGATCCGGCGGTCCTGGAGGGCGCCCGCCTCGCGGCGCGCGAGGCGGCCCAGGCGGAGCTGTTCGCCGGCTGACGCGCCGGCTGACGGCGGTGGCGGCCCGGCCCGGCCCGTCCCCGGCCCGTCCCCGGCCCGTCCCCGACCCGTCCCCGGCCCGGCCCCGGCCCGGCCCGGCCCGGCCCGTCCCCGGCCCGTCCCCGGCCCGGCCCCGGCCCGGCCCGGCCCGTCCTACGGCCGCACGGGCCAGGGGACGTCGGTCTCGGCCGGCGGGGCGTAGTCGACGCCGGCGACGTCCCAGCCGTACAGGGCCCTGACCTGGCCCATGAACCAGTCGGCGCCGGAGCGGGCGGCGTCCAGTCCGCGCCGGGGGTCGGCCCACAGCTCGCGGACCCGCTCCTGGACCCGCGCGTCGAGTTCCCAGCCGTCGAGCCGGATCCGGCCCTCCCCGTCGAGGACGAGCGGGGTGCGGCCCTCGAGCTGGTCCCACAGGTCCGCGGCCTGTTCGCCCGTCGTCCGGAAGCCGCCCTCGCCGAGGACGGTGCGCAGGAAGGCGGTGTAGAGGGCGATGGAGGGGATCGCGCTGGAGGCCTGGGTGACGGCCGCGCCGGCCACGACCGTGAAAGCGCGGCCGTTCCTCTCCTTGAGCAGGGGGGAGGCGGCGAGCTCGCGGGCGGTCCGCTCCAGGTGCTGCTTGGCCCCGCCGATGGTGCCCTCGCGGTAGACCGGGGCGGTGACCTCCGAGCCCACGTAGGTCAGGGCCGTGGTGGTGAACCCGTCGGCCAGGAGCCGGCGGGAGGCCAGGGCCCGGACCCACAGGGCCCAGTCGTCGCCGCCCATCACGGCGGCCGTGGCGCGGGCCTCCGCCTCGGTGCCGGGTTCGATCCGGGTCCAGGCCACGGCGGGCTCGTCGGCGGAGAAGTCGAGCGAGGGGGCTTCGTAGGCGGCGCCGAGGGGTTTGATCACCGAGTGGTGGACCTCGCCGGTGTCCGGGTCGGTGCGGCGGGGCGCCGCGAGGCTGTAGACGAGGTGGTCGACCGGGCCGTAGTGCCGCTCCAGCAGGTCCGCGATCCCGGTCTTGGCGTCCGCCGAGAACGCGTCGGCGTTCACGAAGCGCATGTCGTGGCCGTGTTCGGCGGCCAGTTCGGCGGTGGCCGCCGTGCGGTACCACCCGGCGCCGGCGGTGCGGCGGCCGGTGTCCGGGGCCTCGAAGGCGACGCCGACGCCGCGGATGCCGTGGCGGCGCAGCCCGGCCAGGACCGTGGCCAGCCCGTAGCCGGCGGAGTGGCCGAGGACGAGCGCGACCGGGCGGCGGCCGTCGGTGCGGGCCGGGATCGACTCCCACAGGTCCCGTACGGTCCGTGCGGCGCCTTCCGGGTGGGAGTTGACGATGAGGAACCCGCGCTGCTTGGGCTCGATCTGGCGAAGGCTCACGAGATTTCCGTTCTGTCCGGGGAGGTCCGGACGGACAGGGCGTGCGGGTGGCCGGCCTCCCCGCCCGGGACGGCCCGTGGAGGGCCGGTCCCGAGGGGCGGTTCCGGCCCGCCGGAGGCCGGGGCGCCGCTGCGGCCGTCCGTCTTCGGCGAGCCTAACCACCGTCCGTTCGCCGACATGTGACGGATGATCACGCAGTTCCCGCCCCGGCCCTTGTGGCCTGCGGCTCTTGACATTTCCCCGGCGTTCCCGCGCTCTCAGCGCCGGCCGGCCCCCCGGCCCCGCCGCTCCAGGTACGCGCCGAAGGTGCCCCGGCCCACCGCCCGCCCGGGCGCCGCCAGGATCCCCCCGCGCCGGAACGCGGCGTACGTGCGCCCCGCGAGCGGCACCGGCAGGACCCGCCGCCGGCTGCCCGTCGCCGCGAGGAACTCCCGGCCCCACTCCTCCAGCGTGCGGACCTCCGGCCCGCCCAGGTCGGCCACCCGTCCCGCCGGGTCCGCCGCCGCCAGCTCCGCGAGCCGGTCCGCGACCTCCTCCACCGCGATCGGCTGGACCGGTACCCCCTTGGGCAGCGGCACCACCGGCAGCTTCGCCAGGGTGGCGGTCGCCTGGGCGACCAGGTCGTGGAACTGGGTGGTCCGCAGGATCGTGACCCCGAGCCCGGAATCCTCCAGCATCCGCTCCACCCGCAGCTTCGTCCGGTAGTAGCCGAACGGCACCACGTCCACCCCGACGATCGAGATGTAGACCAGGTTGGTGACGGTCCCGGCCCGCCGGGCGGCGGCGATCAGGTGTCCGGCGGCCACGTCGTCGCCCCCGCGCGGGGAGCTCGCGCAGTGGACGACGACCTGCGCGCCCGACATCGCCGCGTCCAGTCCGCGGCCGTCGCGCAGGTCGACCGGGTACGCGGCGGAGCCCCGGCTCAGCGCCCGGACCTCGTGGCCCCGGGCCCGCAGCCGGTCCACGACCAGGGCGCCGAGATTGCCGGTGCCGCCGGTCACGAGGATCGTGCTCATCGTGGGGGTGTCCTTCCGTCGGGGAATGCCTTCTCCCAGGGGACAGACCGGGGGGCCGGAACGTGACACCGGCGCGCGGGCGGGTTTCCCCGGACGTGCGAGGACCCGGGGGCCGCCGGGCCACCGGGTCCTCACGTCTCGTTCAGCCGTCGGGTGTCAGCAGGCGCCGAGGTCCTGCCAGACGCCCCACTGGCCGGTGGTGCCGGGCTCCTCGTTCTGCGTCCACCACTGGGCCTTCCAGTTGTGGCCCTTGTGCGAGACGACGTTGCCGCTGTTGTAGACCGTGCCCGCCACGTAGGCCGGGTTGGTGCAGGTCCCGCCCGGAGGCGTGGTCGGCGGTGTCGTCGGGGGAGTGGTCGGCGGGGTGGTGGGAGGCGTGGTGGGCGGGGTGGTCGGGGGCTGGCTGCCGCCCGGCTCCGTCACCGTGGTGCCGCGCGCCAGGTCGCCGGCGAGGGCGTAGGTGGTGCCGGAGACGTTCACCGTCCAGTTGGAGGGGGTGGACACCGGCAGGTAGTAGTTGAAGGCCAGGTCGACCGTGGCGCCCGGGGCCAGCGACTGCCAGGCCGGGAGCTTCAGCGAGACCCGCTGGAAGTCGCCCTTCAGGCCGCCGACGTTGGGGCCGGAGTGGCCCGTGGTGATCACCTTCGTGCCGAAGCCGGACTGGTCCGAGGCGTTGGCCGGAGCCGAGGTGCCGTAGTCGAACTGGAACTCGGTGCCGCCGGGCAGCGTGCTCTTCGTGTTGTTGGTGATCTTCAGCTTCGGGGTGATCGGGTAGTTGGAGTCGCCCAGCTTGAAGTCGGTGAACTCCGTCTTGATGTCCACCGCCTGGGTGGGCAGCGTGCTCCCGGCCTTCTTCGCCCCGTACGGGGAGGCGGCCTTGAACTTGTCGTACATCAGGGAGGTGAGGGTGTCGCCCATCTCGTACTGGCCCTTGGCCGCGTTGTACGCGTAGTCGCCGGCCAGCTCCCAGACCATCGTGCCGCCGATTCCCTTGTTCACGACGTAGTCGGCCTTGGCGGCGACGGACTGCTCGTCCTCCGTGGACAGGAAGACCTTCTTCTGCGCGTTCCACAGCCACGGCGCCACCAGCGTGGAGTCGTACTTGCGGGCGTAGGTGCCGGTCAGCGTGGTGTTCGCGGGGAAGCCGTACTTGGTGACGTAGTCGCCGACGACGCCCTTCTCCAGGTTCTTGGCGTGCCACATCGGGTTCGAACCCGCCGGGGACTCGACGCCGTTGGCGTCCAGGTCGTGCCAGAGGTTGTCGATGCCGACCGCGCCGTCGCCGCATTTGGTCAGACCGGCGCCCGCCGGGCAGCTGGTGGCCGCGGCCTTGCCCCACAGGCCGTCGGTGCCGCCCTGCACGTTCTTGAAGCCGCGGGTGTAGTACGGCAGGCCGATGTTGATCCGGCCCGACGGCATGGAGCCGCGGAAGTAGTGGTAGGCCCAGTCGGTGTTGAGGTAGCCGACGCCGCCGTACTGGGAGGTGGAGTAGACGCCCGCGGCCGCCAGCTCGGCGTCCTTGCCGTCGTCGAAGAGGGAGGCGTTGGGGCCGACGTACTCGTTCCAGGCCCCGTGCAGGTCGTAGGACATGATGTTGACGTAGTCCAGGTACTTCTGCATCTGGAACGTCTCCATGCCCCGCAGCAGGTAGCCGGAGGAGGGGGCGGCGACGGAGAGCAGGTAGTGCTTGCCGTCGGCGGCGCCCGCGCGGTCGAGCTTCTCGCGCAGCGACTTCATCAGGGCCGCGTAGCCCTGGACCAGACCGGCCCGGCGGGCGTTGGACAGCTGCCAGTCCAGCGGGTTGCCCGCGTCCTTCATGGTGGTCGGGTACTCGTAGTCGATGTCGACGCCGTTGAACCCGTACTTGCGGATGAACTCCACCGAGGAGTCCGCGAAGGTGTCGATGCCCGCCTGGTTGACGGAGCCGTCGGCGTTGGTGGCCATCGAGTAGAAGCCCCCCGACGCCATGCGGTTGCCGTCGTCGCCGAAGTAGCCGCCCGTCTCGGCCCAGCCGCCGACCGAGATCAGCGTCTTCACGTTCGGGTACTGCTTCTTGAACTTGTTCAGCAGGTTGAAGTGGCCCTTGTAGGGGAGGGCCGGGTCCATCTCGGCGCCCGCCACGCCCGGCCAGGTCATCCCGGTGGCGGCGTTGTTCGGGCCGTCCGAGCCCACCGAGATCTTGTTGTCCGAGCCGACGTGGGCGAAGGCGTAGTTCAGGTGGGTGACCTTGGACCACGGGACGTTGTTGGCCAGGTAGGCGGGGGTGCCGTCCTTGCCCGTGCGCCAGCCGGTGAAGTAGCCGATGACGCGTCGCTGGTGGTCCGCGCCCATCTTCTCGCGGCCCTCGGAGTCGTAGACCGAGCAGTAGGGGACGTCCACTCCGGGGGTCTTGTACAGCCCGTCGGGGCGACAGCCCTCGTTGTCGGCGGCGTGCGAGACGCCCGCGGAGAGCCCGCCGACCAGCAGGCCGGCGATCGCCGCGCCGGATGCCAGCAGCATCGCTCTCGTACGTGTGGGGGACGGCATGGTGCCTCCTGGGGAGGGGAGGATGGCAGGGCCAAATGCGGCAACAGGCGGAAAGGTGGCGCTGTTTGGCCCGTGACGTGCGCACGTCGGCAGGCCGGCTCCCGGGAAGATGAAGGGAACGTTAAGAGGACTAGACCAACCCGTCAATAGGTCTGGACCAACCAGGGGTCCGAAGCGTTCGCGCCACCGGCGGCGCAAGAGGAACGCTCGAGAACGGTGGTCTTGTGAGCCAGGCCACAGCGCTTCCCCCGCATGGCCGCCGATCCCCCGTGGCACACTGGCCCTAGTACCAGTAGCAGCGCACTCCGGGGTCGGTGTAATTCCGAACCGGCGGTATAGTCCGCGACCCGTCCGCAGCCAGCGGCCGGTTGACCAGGTGAAATTCCTGGACCGACGGTTAAAGTCCGGATGGGAGGCAGTGCGCGGCGGGCAGTCACCGGTACGCCGCCGTCGGCGGTCCACCGTCGTATCCCCCGGGATACGTGTCGGACGGACCGTATTTCCGGCCCCCGGCGTCCCCGTGTGCGCTTTCCCGCTTCATCTGTCGTATCCCGACAGGCCCCGGAGTCCGTGCCCGATGAGGCAGGAGGACCCGGTGGCGACACACACCGCGCAGGCAGCAGTCGACCCGAGCATCACCGCGATGCGCCGGGCCGTCGAGCTGGCCTCCCACGGACTCGGCTCCACCAGCCCCAACCCCGTCGTCGGCTGCGTCATCACCGACCCCACGGGCGCCGTCGTCGGCGAGGGCTGGCACCAGCGGGCCGGCGGCCCGCACGCCGAGGTCCACGCCCTGCGCGCGGCCGGAGAGGCCGCCCGCGGCGCCACCGCCTACGTCACCCTCGAACCCTGCAACCACACCGGCCGCACCGGCCCCTGCGCGCAGGCCTTCATCGAGGCCGGCATCGCCCGCGTGGTCTACGCCGTCTCCGACCCGAACCCGCAGGCCAGCGGGGGCGGCGCCACCCTGCGCGCCGCCGGGATCGCCACCGAGGCGGGCCTCCTCGCCGACGAGGCCGAACAGGGCAACGCCGCCTGGCTCACCTCCGTCCGCCTCGGCCGCCCCCACGTCACCTGGAAGTACGCCGCCACCCTCGACGGCCGCAGCGCCGCCGAGGACGGCAGCAGCCGCTGGATCACCTCCGCCGAGTCCCGCGCCGACGTCCACCGGCTGCGCGCCGAGGCCGACGCCGTCCTCGTCGGCGGCGGCACCCTGCGCACCGACGACCCCCACCTCGCGGTCCGCGGGATCGAGGGCGCCACCCAGCCGCTGCGCGTCGCCCTCGACACCCGCGCCGGACTCCTCCCCACCGCCCGCATCCTCGACGACGCGGGCCCCACCCTGATCGTCACCGGCGAGGACGCCGACACCCGCCACCTGCCCGGCGCCGACGTCCTGCGGCTGCCCCTGCGGGACGGCCGCGTCCCCGTCGCCGTCCTGCTCACCGAGCTGTACGCCCGCGGGGTGCGCTCCGTCCTCCTCGAAGGCGGACCCACCCTCGCCGGATCCTTCCTGGAGGCCGGCGCCGTCGACCGCGTCGTCGGCTACATCGCCCCGGCCCTCCTCGGCGCCGGCCCCGCCGCCCTGCTCGGCGCCGGCATCACGAACATCGCCCACGCCGTACGCCTCGACATCACCGAGGCCGTACGCAGCGGCACCGATCTGCGCATCACCGCCGTCCCCTCCAACGCCCCCAAGGAGCACTGAGTGTTCACCGGAATCGTCGAAGAACTGGGCGAGGTCACCGCCGTCGAGCAGCTCGCCGAGGCCTCCCGCTTCCGCCTGCGCGGCCCGGTCGTCACCGAGGGCGCCAAGCACGGCGACTCGATCGCCGTCAACGGCGTCTGCCTGACCGTCGTGGAGACCGCCGACGGCGAGTTCACCGCCGACGTCATGCAGGAGACCCTCAACCGCTCCAGCCTCGGCGCCCTGGGCGAAGGCTCCCGGGTCAACCTGGAACGCCCCATGGCCCTCGGCGGCCGGCTCGGCGGGCACCTGGTCCAGGGCCACGTCGACGGCACCGGCGAGATCCTCTCCCGCACCCCCTCCGAGCACTGGGAGCTCGTCAAGATCGCGCTCCCCGGCCACCTGGCCCGCTACGTCGTGGAGAAGGGCTCCATCACGGTCGACGGCGTCAGCCTCACCGTCGTCGACGCCGCGGCCGACCACTTCACCATCAGCCTCATCCCCACCACCCTCGCCCTGACCACCCTGGGCATCAAGCAGCCCGGCGACCCGGTCAACCTCGAGGTGGACGTCCTCGCCAAGTACGTCGAGCGCCTGCTCGCCGCCGGCGTGAACCCGCTGCACGCCGAGGAGGGACCGAAGTGAGCGCCCTGACCTGGCTGAACTCCGAGGCCTTCACCGCCTTCGGCCAGAAGATCATCTGGTCCGACGCCATCGGCAACACCATGGGCCTGATCGCCCTCGCCCTCGGCTGGAAGCGCTCCATATGGACCTGGCCGACCCAGTTCCTCTCCGGCGCCATCCTCTTCGTCGCCTTCGCCGCCGGCCACCTCTCCGGCAACGCCGGCAAGCAGGTCGTCGTCATGCTGGTCGCCCTGTGGGGCTGGGCCCAGTGGACCCGCGGCAAGCGGCAGGCCCAGGACTCCTCCCTCGCCGTCCGCTTCGCCTCCTGGCGCGAGCGCGGACTGCTGCTGGGCGCCGCCGCCGTCGGCACCCTCGCCGTCACCGGGCTGTTCACCCTCTACCCGTGGATGTCCTGGAACCCGCTCCCGGACGCCTACATCTTCGTCGGCACCATCGTCGCCATGTACGCCCAGGCCAAGGGCCTGGTCGAGTTCTGGTTCGCCTGGCTGCTGGTCGACGCCGTCGGCGTCCCCCTGGCCTTCACCAGCGGCTACGCCTTCTCCGCCTTCGTCTACGTGATCTACGGAGCCCTCGTGCTCTGGGGTGCCTACGACTGGTACCAGCGCTCGCGCACCACCCCCGCCCCGGCCCTCGAAGGAGCAACGGCATGACCCCCCTCCTCAAGCCCGTGCCCGACCCGGCCGACTCCGGCGCCGAGGAGTCCTTCCGCCTCGACCCCGTCGAACAGGCCATCCGCGACATCGCCGCCGGCCGCCCCGTGGTCGTCGTCGACGACGAGGACCGCGAGAACGAGGGCGACCTCGTCATCGCCGCCGAGAAGGCCACCCCCGAGATCATCGCGTTCATGATGAGCGAGTGCCGGGGCCTGATCTGCGCGCCCATGGAGGGCCCCGAGCTGGAGCGCCTGGAGCTCCCGCAGATGGTCCAGAACAACACCGAGTCGATGAAGACCGCCTTCACCGTCTCCGTCGACGCCACCGCCGCGCACGGCGTCACCACCGGCATCTCCGCCGCCGACCGCGCCACCACCCTGCGCCTGCTCGCCAACGGCACCTCCGAGCCCGGCGACTTCGTCCGCCCCGGCCACATCTTCCCGCTGCGCGCCAAGCCGGGCGGCGTGCTGGTCCGCAACGGCCACACCGAGGCCGCCGTCGACCTCGCCCGCCTCGCGGGCCTGCGCCCGGCCGGCGCCATCGTGGAGATCGCCGGCGAGGACGGGGTCATGCTGCGGCTGCCCGAGCTGATCCCCTTCGCCCGCAAGCACGGCCTGACGATCATCTCCATCGAGGACCTGATCGCCTACCGCCGCTCCGCCGAGCCGACCGTCCGCCGCGAGGCCGAGGTCAGCCTGCCGACCGCCGCCGGCGAGTTCACCGCGTACGGGTACCGCTCCACCGTCGACGGGGTCGAGCACGTCGCCCTCGTCCACGGGGAGATCGGCACCGGCGAGGACGTCCTGGTCCGGATGCACTCCGAGTGCCTGACCGGCGACATCTTCCAGTCCCAGCGCTGCGACTGCGGCCCCCAGCTCCAGGCCGCCATGGCCCGGGTCCAGGCCGAGGGCCGCGGGGTCATCGTCTACCTGCGCGGACACGAGGGCCGCGGCATCGGACTGCTGTCCAAGATGCGCGCCTACGAGCTCCAGGAGCGCGGCCGCGACACCCTGGACGCCAACCTGGAACTGGGCCTGCCCGCCGACGCCCGCGACTACGGCGCCGGCGCGCAGATCCTCGCCGACCTCGGCGTGCGCACCGTCCGGCTGCTGACCAACAACCCCGACAAGGCCGCCGCCCTGGAGGACCACGGCATCTCCGTCGCCGGCCGCGAGCCCATGCCCGTCCAGGCGGGCGAGCACAACCTGCGGTACCTGCGCACCAAGCGGGACCGCATGGGCCACGACCTCCCCTGGCTGGAGGGGGCCGTACCCACCTCCGCCTGCGGCAACCAGTAACCCCGCACCACCCACCCTTCCCACCCGTCAACCCCGGTACGAACCGGAACCCCCTGAGGAGCAGAGCTGTGAGCGGCAAGGGCGCACCCGTACTGAGCGTGAAGAACTGCGGCGACCTCCGGGTGGCCGTGATCGCGGCCCAGTGGCACGAGAAGGTCATGGACGGCCTGGTCGACGGCGCCCTGAGGGCCCTGCACGAGCTGGGCATCGACGAGCCCACCCTGCTGCGCGTCCCGGGCAGCTTCGAGCTCCCGGTCGTCGCCAAGGTCCTCGCCGGCCGCGGCTACGACGCCATCGTCGCCCTCGGCGTGGTCATCCGCGGCGGCACCCCGCACTTCGACTACGTCTGCCAGGGCGTCACCCAGGGCCTGGTCCAGGTCTCCATCGACACCGGCGTCCCCGTCGGCTTCGGCGTCCTGACCTGCGACAACGACGAGCAGGCCCTGGACCGCGCCGGCCTGGAGGGCTCGAACGAGGACAAGGGCCACGAAGCGGTCACCGCCGCCGTCTCCACCGCCATGACCCTGCGCACGGTCAGCGAACCCTGGCGGTAGTCCACGGAGTGAACCCCGGGACCGGGGGGCCCGGGTGAACCCGTACCCTAAGGGCATCATGGCGAACAAGACCTTCGAAGAGCTCTTCAGCGAGCTCCAGCTCAAGGCCGCCGACGGCGACCCCAGCACCTCCCGCACCGCCGAGCTCGTCGGCAAGGGCGTCCATGCCATCGGCAAGAAGATCGTCGAGGAGGCCGCCGAGGTCTGGATGGCCGCCGAGTACGAGGGCAAGGAAGCCGCCGCCGAGGAGATCTCCCAGCTGCTCTACCACGTCCAGGTGATGATGGTGGCGCGCGGGATCTCCCTCGACGACGTCTACTCCCACCTCTAGGCCGGAGCACTCCGCCGCGGGCCCTGGGCCCACACACCCCTTACACACCCAGCACAGAAGGAAGCCCCATGCTGCGCATCGCCGTCCCCAACAAGGGTTCGCTCTCCGGACCGGCGTCGGAGATGCTCCATGAGGCCGGCTACCGCCAGCGCAAGGAGTCCAAGGAACTCGTCACGGTCGACCCCGACAACGAGGTCGAGTTCTTCTACCTCCGCCCGAAGGACATCGCGATCTACGTCGCGTCGGGCAAGCTCGACATCGGCATCACCGGCCGCGACCTGCTCCTGGACTCCGGCGCCAACGCCGAGGAGATCCTGCCGCTGAACTTCGGCCGCTCCACCTTCCGCTACGCCACCAAGCCCGGCACCGCCAAGGGCCCCGAGGACTTCGGCGGCATGACGATCGCCACCTCCTACGAGGGCATCGTCGCCAAGCACCTCGCCGACCTCGGCGTCGACGCCTCCGTCGTCCACCTGGACGGCGCCGTCGAGACCGCCATCGAACTCGGCGTCGCGCAGATCATCGCCGACGTCGTCGAGACCGGCACCAGCCTGCGCAACGCCGGCCTGGAGGTCATCGGCGAGCCGATCCTCAAGTCCGAGGCGACCGTCATCCGCCGCACCGGCGCCGGCGACGACGACCCGAAGGTCGCGCAGTTCCTGCGCCGCCTCCAGGGCGTCCTGGTGGCCCGCAGCTACGTGATGATGGACTACGACTGCCGCGCCGAGCACCTGGAGCGCGCGGTCGCCCTCACCCCGGGCCTGGAGTCGCCGACCATCTCCCCGCTCCACAACGAGGGCTGGGTCGCCGTCCGCGCCATGGTCCCCGCCAAGGAGGCCCAGCGGATCATGGACGACCTGTACGAGCTCGGCGCGCGCGCGATCCTCACCACCTCGATCCACGCCTGCCGACTCTGACCGGCCGGCCCCTCCCGAGAAGGCATCACCGCACCATGAGCGAGTCCGCCGCCCAGCCCGCACCGCCCACCCTGCCGGTCACCTTCCGGCCGAACCGCACCCGGGCGGTCCTGCTGGGCGTCGGCTCCGTCATGTTCGCCACCATCACGGCGATCGCCCTGCTGCTGGAGAACCTCAGCCCCGGCGAGCGGATCAGCTTCGTCGTCACCGCCGTCCTGATGGCCTCCGTCCTCGTCCTGCTCAGCCGCCCCAAGGTGGTCGCGGACGAGGCCGGGGTCACCGTGGTCAACCTCACCACCACCCGCCGCCTGGAGTGGGCGCAGATCCTGCGCGTCAACCTCCGCCCCGGCGACCCGTGGGTGTTCCTCGACCTGAACGACGGCACCAGCCTGCCCGCCCTCGGCATCCAGCCCGGCATCGCCAAGGCCCGCGCCATCGGCGACGCCCGCGCCCTGCGCGCCCTCGCCGAGACCCGCGGGACCGGCGCCGCCGGCCGCTGAGCCCGGCGCACCCGTCCGCTGCGTCCCATTGCGGCGGCGATCTCAATGACTACCCTGGTGGGGCGGCGCACCACTGCGCCCCCCCACCCGCCCCGGGACCCCGTGGCCCGTGGGCACCTGCGACCAGAGGAGTGACTCCCTCCAGCAATGGACGGATCGTCCGGTAGTACCCGCGCCGCCCTCCCCGTGGAGGCGGCGGCATGACCATCCCGCTACTGCTGCTCGTGGCGGCATTCGCCCTGATCCTCGCCAACGGATTCTTCGTGGCGGCCGAGTTCGGCCTCGTCACGGTGGAGAAGCCCGAGGCGGAACGGGCCGCAGCCGACGGTGACCGCCGTGCCCGCACGGTGGTCGAAGCCCTGCGGGAGCTGTCCTTCCAGCTCTCCGGCACCCAGCTCGGCATCACCATCACCTCCCTCGTCGTCGGCATGCTCGCCGAACCGGCCCTCGCCGCGCTGCTGTCGAAGCCGCTCGCCGCGACCGGCCTGCCCGACGGGGCCGTCCCCGGAGCCGCCGTCCTCATCGGCATGCTGCTCGCCTCCGCCGTCCAGATGGTCGTCGGCGAGCTCGTCCCGAAGAACTGGGCCGTCTCCAAGCCGCTCCAGGTCGCCCGCTTCGTGGCCGGCCCGCAGCAGGCCTTCTCCCGGGCCCTGCGGCCCGTCATCGCCGGCCTCAACTCCGTCGCGAACCGCCTCGTGCGGGCGCTCGGCGTCGAGCCCGCCGAGGAGATGGCCTCCGCCCGCACCCCCGGCGAACTGGTCTCCCTGGTCCGCCATTCGGCCCAGGCCGGCGCCCTCGAACAGGACACCGCCGACCTCTTCGTCCGGACCCTCTCGCTGGGCGAGCTCACCGCCCAGCACGTCATGACCCCCCGGGTGAAGGTCAGCGCCCTCCAGGACTCGGCCACCGCGGCCGACGTGCTGAACCTGACCCGCGCCACCGGCCTGTCCCGCTTCCCGGTCTACCGCGAGCGCATCGACGAGATCACCGGGGTCGTCCACCTCAAGGACGCCCTCGCCGTGCGCGAGTCCGAGCGCGCCCGCACGACCGTCGGCCGGATCTGCGTCGCCCCGCTGCTGGTGCCCGGCTCCCTGCCGGTCCAGCCGCTGCTGGAGCGGCTGCGCAGCGAACAGCCGATGGCCGTGGTCGTCGACGAGTACGGCGGCACCGCCGGCGTGGTCACCCTGGAGGACATCGTGGAGGAACTCGTCGGCGAGGTCCGCGACGAGCACGACTTCGCCGAGGACGACAGCCCCGAGCTGGCCTCCGTCCCCGCCGAGGACGGCCGCCCCTCCTGGGAGGCCGACGGCAGCTGCCGCGTGCACACCCTGCGCCGCATAGGCCTGGAGGTGCCCGAAGGCCCGTACGAGACCGTCGCCGGCCTCGTCGCCGACCTCCTGGGCCGGATCCCCGCCCCCGGGGACCGGGCCGAGCTGCCCGGCTGGAAGCTGTCCGTCCGCCAGGTCCGCCGCAACCGCGCCGAGCGGGTCCGGCTGGTCCGCCTGACGGCGGCGGCGCAGACCGCAGGGGCCGCCGCCGAGGCCGTCCCGCAGCCCGCCCGCGCCGCCGGGCGGCTGCGCGGCGAGCAGCAGCTGGAAGGCGCCGCCCGATGAACGCCGTCCAGCTCCTCTTCGCCCTGCTCCTGGTCCTGGCCAACGGCTTCTTCGTCGGCGCCGAGTTCGCGCTCGTCTCCGTCCGCCGCAGCCAGATCGAGCCCCTGGCGGCCGCCTCCAAGCGGGCCCGCCAGGTGCTGTACGGCCTGGAGAACCTGCCCCGGATGATGGCGGCCGCCCAGTTCGGCATCACCCTGTGCTCCCTCACCCTCGGCGCGGTCGCCGAGCCCACCGTGGCCCGGCTGCTGGAACCCGTCTTCGAGGCGGTCCACGTGCCCGAGGGGCTGGTCCACCCGCTGGGCTACGCCTTCGCGCTGGCGGCGGTGGTCTTCCTCCACCTGGTCATCGGCGAGATGGTCCCCAAGAACCTCGCCATGGCCGCCCCCGAGAAGACCGCCCTGTGGTTCAGCCCCGGCCTGGTGGCCTTCGCCCGCGTCTGCGGGCCGGTCACCACCGCCCTGGGGGCGTGCGCGGCGCTCGTCCTGCGGCTGTTCAAGGTCGAGCCCAAGGACGAGGTGGAGGCCGTCTACACCAGCGCCCAGCTCGGCCGCCTGGTCGAGGACTCCCGGCAGGCCGGGCTCCTCGAACCGGTCGAGCAGGAACGCCTGGAGGACGCCCTGGAGCTGGGCAGCCGCCCGGTCACCGACGTCCTGCTGGCCACGAGCCGGCTCGTCACCGTCGGCCCGGCCGTCACCCCGCGCCAGATCGAACAGCTGACCGTGCGCACCGGCTACTCGCGCTTCCCGGTCCGCTCGGACAGCGGCGCGTTCATGGGCTACCTCCACGTCAAGGACGTCCTGGACCTGGAGGACCGCGAGCGGGCCGTCCCGCAGCGGGTGTGGCGGCGGATGACCACCCTGTGCTCGACGCTCCCGCTGGACGACGCCCTCAGCGTCATGCGGCGCGACGCCACGCACCTGGCCCAGGTCGCCGACCCGTCCGGCCGGGTCCTGGGCCTGGTGGCCCTGGAGGACGTCCTGGAAATGCTGGTGGGCGAGGTCCGCGACCCCGCCCACCGCATCCCGGCCCGCCGCCGCCGGGAGCGCGCGCTGACCGCCTGACCACCGAGGTCCGGGGGCTCCGCCCCCGGACCCCCGCGCGTCTGAGCGCACCGGGCGCGCAGCGCCCGGTCTCGGGGTCAGGGGCGGAGCCCCTGGGAAGGGTGGAAGGGCGGGGAGGGGCAAGCCCCGCGCAGCGGCCCACCCAGCCGCAGCCGCAGCCGCACCCGGCACCCGGCACCCGGCAGAATGGACCCGTGGACCCGGACACGGAAGCGGTACTGAACGCCATCGGCCCAAGGCTCCGCGCCCTCCGCCGCGACCGCGGCCTCACCCTGGAGGCCCTCGCCGCCACCACCGGCATCTCGGTGAGCACCCTCTCCCGCCTCGAATCCGGCCACCGCCGCCCCACCCTCGAGCTGCTCCTCCCCCTCGCCCGCACCCACCGCGTCGCCCTCGACGACCTCGTCGGCGCCCCGCCCACCGGCGACCCCCGGGTCCATCTGGAGCCCCTCCGCAAGCACGGCCGCGTCATCGTCCCGCTGACCCGCTACCCGGGCCGGATCCAGGTGTTCAAGCAGGTCCTGACCCCGCGCGAGCCGCAGCTCGTCACCCACGAGGGCTACGAGTGGTTCTACGTCCTCGCGGGCGAGGTACGGCTGCTCCTCGGGGACGAGGAGATCGTCCTGCGCCCGGGCGAGGTGGCCGAGTTCGACACCGCCCGCCCGCACTGGTTCGGCCCGGCCGACGGGACGGCGGCGGAGGTCCTGCACCTGTTCGGTCCCCGGGGCGACCAGGCCGTCGTCCGGGCCGGCCCCCGGGTCCGCTGAGCGGCTACACCGCCGGCGGCTCCGGCCGCTCCTGCGGCCCCCGCCCCGACAGCACCTCCCCGTACGCCTGCATCAGGTCCGCCAGCCGCAGGGTGGCCAGGTCGTCGCGCGAGGGCTCCCCGGCGAACCCCGACAGCCGCAGGTCCCGGTAGGCGCAACTCTTCTCGTACAGGGTGCGCAGGAACCGCCCGTTGCCGAGCTCGTCGATCCAGCCCTGCTCCACCACGTGCCCGCTGATGCTGCGCAGCTCCTCCAGGGCCTCCTCGTCCCAGCCGTCCCCGTTCGCGTCGGCCAGCACCCCGCCGATCGCGGTCAGTTCCGCGGGCCGGTAGCTGGGGAAGTCCACGCGGGTGGTGAACCGCGAGGACAGCCCCGGATTGGCGGCCAGCAGCCGGTCCATGCCCGCCGGATAGCCCGCCAGGATCACCACCAGGTGGTCCCGGTTGTCCTCGGCCCGCTTGAGCAGCACCTGCAGGGCCTCGTCCCCGTACGCGTCGCCCTTGCTGTAGCCGGAGTTGGACAGGCTGTACGCCTCGTCCACGAACAGCACCCCGCCGATCGCCGAGTCGATCAGCTCGTTCGCCTTGACCGCCGTCTGCCCCAGGAACTCGCCGACCAGGTCGGCCCGTTGGGCCTCCACCAGGTGGTCCCCGCCCAGCAGCCCCAGCGCGTAGAACACCCGCCCCAGGATCCGGGCCACCGTGGTCTTGCCCGTCCCCGAGGGCCCCGAGAAGACGAAGTGCCGCTTCGGCGGCTGCACCGGGAGCCCCTGCGCCGCCCGCAGCCGGGCCATGTGCAACTGCGCGGAGAGGGCCTTCACCTGCCGCTTCACCGGCTCCAGGCCCACCATGCGCTCCAGCTCGGCCAGGGCCTGCGCCAGCGCCTGCGGATCCGTCGGCCCGGCCGGCAGCCCGACGGGGGCGCCCTGCGCGGGCAGGGTCACCTTGTGCCGTACGTCCTCCAGCCGGCCGGTCCCGGCCGGCGGCCCGAAGCGCGGGTCCGGCGGCTCCCCGGGGGTCGGCGGATCGGGGTCCACCTGCCCGTCCGGGGCCACGTCCTGCGCCGGCCCGCCCCCGCCGCCGAGGGCCACGGCCGTGTAGTCCCCGCCGGCCGTGGAGAGCCCGTGCCCGGCGAAGCCCTCGGACAGGTGGCCCCCGTACCCGGCGTACCCGGCGGCGTCCGCCATCCCGTCGAAATCGTCGCTGTCCTCGATGGCCGTCAGCCGAGCCGCCGTGTCCATGAACGCCGGGTCCACCCGGTGCACGGCCCGGTACAGCGGCAGCGCCGCCGCGCTGCGGCCCGTGCCCTCGCGGGCCCGCGCCAGCCAGTACCGCAGCTCCTTGCGCTGGGGCTGCTCGCTGCGGCAGCGCATCAGGGCCGCCGCCAGCATCGGCTCCGCCTGCCCGTACATCTCCAGCCGGACCCGGGCCATCCCGCCGAACAGGCCCGCCTCGATGCCCAGCATCGGGTCGTGCACCAGCGGCTCGGTGTGCCGGACGAGCTGCTCCCAGTCCTTGACCAGGTAGGCCCGGCAGGCGTGCAGGAACCGCACCTGCGGGTCGGTGTCCACCGGTGGCAGCGCGGCCAGGGCCTGGTCCAGCTCGGGGACGTGGCGGCCGTCCAGCCAGTGGGAGGCGTGGGCCAGCAGCAGGTCGCGCCGGCTCTCCAGCACCGGTTGCACCCACCAGCCCAGCCAGTACCAGGAGTTGAGGGTCCGGCGGTGCCGGGTGCGCTGCTCGCCGAAGCGGTCGCGGTGGGCGTACATGCGCAGTAACGCGTTCGTGGTGTCCACGCGGAGCGCGTGCAGCCCCAGCCAGGCGTCGGCCATCGAGGGATCCAGGCCGACGGCGGTGCGGAACTCCTCCTCGGCCTGCGGATAGGCGCCCATGGTGCAGGCGTCGACCCCGCGCAGCCAGGCGAGTTCGGCCGGGGCGTGTGCGCTGCCCGGCATGGCGAAGTCCATCACGTCCCCCACAAGCCTGCCCGTGGCACGCGGCAACCCGCGCGCCGAGCGCGCGAGTTGTCCACCCGGCCGATGAAATCAGGGCTGCATCGTACCTGCGGTGACGCACCTTACCCAGGGTGCGGTGGGCACGGGTCGGGGGTGCACCGCGGATGCTCAAGGTAACTCAGGGTGAACGGGCATGGGCGGAGCGACGCGCCCCACGCCGGGCCGGGAGCCGTTCCGGGCAGAACGAAGCCCCCGATCACGGGGGAACAACCGGGGGCTTCGCGTCCGCGGCGGCCTTCGCAGACCGCGCATTCAGAACGTAAGGCCGCATCCGGGCCCGGGTCAAGCGGCTCGGGGAAGCCTCGGGGGCTCCGTCGCGGGGGAGGGCTCAGGCCTGGGGGAGTCCGTCACCGTCGGTGAGCGCGGGAGGCGTTCCGGGGGTCGCAGAAATCCCGGAAGTCCACTCGTATCCCGTACCACTCTGGCGTACCAAGAGGTGCGCGAAGGGGCGCGAAGGGTCGTCCGAGAAGTGCGCGAGCTCGGCGCGCTCCCATCCGTCCCAGAAGGCGGACAGTTCGCGCCCGTCCCGTTCCCGTCCCCGCCCCCAGGACGTCTCACGGGGGGTCTCCATCCACAGCAGCCGTGCCAGGTGCGGCCGCAGCGCCCGCCGCCCGGCCCCCACCCCCTCGACCAGCAGCACCGGGGCGGGCTCCAGCACCCGCTCGGGGCCGAAGCGGCGCCGCTCCCAGTCGTACGGGGCCCAGTGCGCGGGGCGGCCGGCGGAGAGCGGCTCCACGACCTGGGTGCGCAGCCGGGTCCACCAGTCGAACAGCTCCGCGTGGCTGGCCACGTCGTCCAGGTGCAGCACGGGCGCCCCGCCGAGCGCCGCCGCCAGCCGGTCCGTGAAGGTGCTCTTGCCCGACCCGGCGTGCCCGTCGACCCCGACGACCCGGACGGGGCCGAGGGAGGGCGGGAGCGCGGCGAGCGCGTGCGCGAGCGAGTCGAGTGAGGCCTGTCCTTCCACCCGCCCAGCCTAGGCCCTGACCGGGCACGCCCCTGGTCCGCTCCCCGCCCCGGGGAACGGGCGAGGGTGGGGCGGGGAGCTGTTCCGCGCAGCGGTTCCCCGACACGGACGGTACGCTTCGCCGCCCCGCCCCCGGGAACTGGAAAGGTGGACGCGTCCGATCCACCGGAGCCGACGACCCCTGGGGGCCACGCCGATGACCGCACCCACACCCCGCCGCGCCCTCCTGGCCGTAGCCCTCGCCGCCGCCACCGCGAGCGCCCTCCCCGCGGGCGGCCGCGCCGCCGCCGCCCCCGGCCCGGACCGGGCCACCGCGCCGGCCGGCGGCGGCGGAACCGTGGACAACCGGTTCTGGTACGCGCACGCGCACTGGCTGGCCGGCACCCACCACGGCACCACCGCCGTCGACGGCGCCCGCCCCGGCCTGGAGATCGGGACCCCCGCCGGCCGCACCGAGTACACCGACCCGCACACCGACCGGAAGTCCTCCTGGGAGTACGCCACCTGGACCTCCCCGGTACACCGCTCGACCGTCCCCGCCACCGAGGCCATCGCCTCCTGGAACGCCCGCACCCCGGCCGGCAGCTGGATCCAGACCGAGCTGCGCGTCACCTACCCCGACGGCACCGCCGGCCCCTGGTACGTGATGGGCCGCTGGGCCGCCGGTGACGGCGACATCCGCCGCACCTCCGTCGACGGGCAGAGCGACGGCCGGACCACCGTCTGGACCGACACCCTCGCCGTCGACGGCCCGGCCGCGGCCGCCGGGGTGCGGATCACCCACTGGCAGCTGCGGCTCACCCTGTACCGCAAGCCCGGTACCACCGCGGGGCCCACCGTCTGGCTGGCCGGGGCGATGGCCTCCGCCGTCCCGGACCGGTTCACCGTCCCGGCCTCCGTCCCCTCCGGCCGGGCCCACGAGCTGAACGTCCCGCGCTACTCGCAGGAGGTGCACACCGGCCAGTACCCGCAGTACGACAACGGCGGCGAGGCCTGGTGCAGCCCCACCTCCTCCCAGATGATCATCGAGTACTGGGGCCGCAAGCCCAGCGCCGCGTCCCTGGCCTGGGTCGACCCCGGGTACGCCGACCCCCAGGTCTGCCACGCCGCCCGCTCGACGTACGACGCCGCCTACAAGGGCTGCGGCAACTGGCCCTTCAACGCCGCCTACGCGGCCACCTACCGCGACCTGGGCGGCGTCGTCACCCGGCTCGGCTCCCTCGCCGACCTGGAGACCCTCGTCGCGGCCGGCGTCCCGGCCGTCACCTCCCAGTCCTTCCGCCGCGAGGAGCTGACCGGCGCGGGCTACGGCACCGCCGGCCACCTGATGACCGTGATCGGCTTCACCGCGGCCGGGGACGTCGTCGCCAACGACCCGAACTCTCCCGACAACACGTCCGTCCGCCGCGTCTACAAGCGCCGCGAGTGGGAGAACGTCTGGCTGCGCACCAAGCGGTACAACGCCGAGGGCAAGACCGTCTCCGGCAGTGGCGGGGTCTGCTACCTCTACGCCCCCGCCCGGCCGTCGACGGCCCAGATCGCCGCGCTGCGCCAGGTCGGGGTGCTCTGAGAAGGCCCTGAGAAGGCCCTGAGAAGGCTCTGAGAAGGGAATCGTGGGAATTCGTCCGGAAGATCCGTCCCTCGGATGGCTTAACCGGCAGATTCTGGGCATAAGGTCCATATAAGGCTTCTCACAGGAGGCAGCCCACCATGACCACCCATTCGAGCATCGAACACCACCCGGACCTCGCCGAAATGCGGACCCGCTTCGAGCGGGTGACGGCCACCCCCGCCGCCCAGGCCGTGGAGGCATTGGCCCTGATCACGGGCCTGTACCTGGCGGCTTCGGCGTGGATCGCCGGGTTCAACGCGCTGAGCCCGCTGGCCATCAACAACCTCATCGCCGGCGCGGCCTTCTGCCTGTGCATGGGCGGCCTGGGGTCGGCGTACGAGCGCACGCACGCGATGGCCTGGACCGCCGTCGCGATCGGCGCGTGGACCATCGTGGCCCCCTGGGTCATGGCCGGTGCCATGGACACCACCCGCAGCGTCGTCAGCAACGTCATCACCGGCGCCGTCGCGCTGTGCCTCGGCCTGGCCATGGTGGCCATCGGCGGACGCCCGCGCACGACCACCTGATCCGTCCCGTCCCCGCCGGGCCCCGACCGCTCCTCCGCACCCCGGAGGGCGGCCGGGGCCCGGCGGCGTACGCCGGCTCATGCCCCGCCGGTCCCGCCGGGCCCCTGTGACCCTTGCCATATACCGTGAATGCCGCGAACGCTGGCACATTGGACGCCATGACCGCACACACCGCCACCCTCACCGCCCGCGCCCGGCGCCTCGTCGGCACCGGCGGCCCCAAGGACTCCGCATGGCTGGAGCACGTGCTCGGCTGGACGCTGGTGGTCGTCGTGGCCATGTTCGTCACCCAGCTCGGCTGGCTGTAGACCGGCCCTTCAGGAGGCCTCCAGCCGCAGCCCGTCGGTGACGATCTCGTCCGAGGTGACCAGCGCCTGCTCCGCGCTCACCTGCGTCATGAACACGAACGGCGGGACGACCGGCGGAGCGGGCAGCCCGTCCGGGCTGAACGTCACGCACAGCAGGCCCTCGATGCACCCGCTGAACCGGGTCAGGTACAGGGTGACGTCCCCGCGCAGCTCCAGGGACCGGGCGGCCAGCCCGTACTCCCGGCCGCCGTCGCGGGTGCGCAGCCGGTAGTCGCGCAGCGAGGCCGCCGCCATCTTCAGCACGAGGACCCGCCGCGGCCCGTCCACGGTCGCCACCTCGGTGACGCCCGCCAGGGCGAAGCCCCGGGGGGCGAACAGCGAGGTGGTCACCGTCGGGGGAGTCCGCGCCGCGGCCGGCGGCCCCTGACCGCCGGATGCCCCCGCCCCGGCCGCCACCGCCGTCGCCGCCCGGGCCGGCGGGGCCCCGCCGGCCAGCGCCGCCACCAGCGCCACCGGCAGCGCGGCGGCCAGGACCCGCGGCGGGCCCGGCGCGTCCGGACTCCGCCGGTACGGGCCCTCCTCCTCGGCCTCCTCCGCCTCCGCGTCCCGCAGCGGGGTCCAGCCGAAGGCCAGGGCCCCGCCCGCGATGCCCAGCAGGGCCCCGACGAAGAAGCCGCCCAGGTTGGTCACCACGAAGGACAGCACCGACAGCAGCAGGGCGTGCACCGAGACGTAGGCCCGGGCCTGCGGCAGCCACCACAGGAAGAGGCCCGCCACGATCAGCGCGGCCCCGATCCCGAGCGCCGCGATCCCGCCCAGCCCCAGGCCGACCAGCACCCCCACCGGTGCGAGCGGCACCAGCAGCAGCTCCGTCCCGGCCAGCACCAGCAGCAGCCCGCCCCAGAACGGCCGCTGCCGCCGCCACGCCCGCAGCCGGGCCCGGTGCCGGGTCAGGGGAAGCACGTGGCCCCGTCGAGGCTGACGCCGAGGCGCAGCCCCTTGAGCCGGAAGTCGCCGCCCGTGGCCGACCAGGCGTGCGACCGCACCCCCGCGACCTCGATCTTCCCGGCCTGCAGTCCGAACTTCCCCGGCTCGCCCCGCACCCCGTCCACCTGGTCGAGGGTGGAGGCGTCCCGGCCGATCTGCGCCGTGCCGAAGGTGGCGTCCCCGACCAGGTCCTCGCCGTCGATCACCAGGTTGGCGGCGGTCACCTGCCCGGCCGCGCCGCCCGCGGTCAGCTTGAACACCACCGTGCCCAGCGGGGTGTCCACCTTCGCCGACTGGCAGATGTCGCTCAAGGTGGCCTTGCCGATGCCCAGCAGCGCCACCGGATGTCCCGTGCCGTCCGCGGAGCGGTCCGTGTGCACGTACGAGGCGAGCCCCTCGCTGCTCAGATTCGACGAGGAGACCTGGAAGCTCCTCCCCGACACGGCGAAGGACGCGGCCAGCGCGCCCTGGGCCATCACCACCGCCAGCGCCCCGACCGCGGCGATGGCCGGCAGCGCGACGGCCGCCGATTTCCTCCAGTCGACCCGGCCTTCGGCGGGTTTCCTGCCGTCCTTGCCCATGGCGGTCCCTCCCGTACACTGCGGGAAATCCTGTGGCAGACAGTTCGAGGCTTCGAGGCTAGGGCCGGATTTGAATAATAGTCAACAGCGCGGTACGACCGGCCGATCGCAGGCCCGCAGGGCCGAACTCATAGCGATCGGGCGGAAGTTGTTCGCCGACACCTCGTACGACGCCCTCTCCATGGACGACATCGCCCAGCACGCGGGCGTCGCCAAGGGGCTCGTGTACTACTACTTCACGAGCAAACGCGGCTACTACCTCGCCATCGTCGAGGACTCGGTGGCCCAGCTCGTCGCCCGCGCCACCGGGGAGCCCGAACTCCCCGGCGCCGAACGGCTGCGCCGCACCGTCGACGGCTACCTCCACTACGCCGAGCACCACCGGGCCGCCTACCGCACCATCGTCACCGGCGGCGTCGGCTCCGACGCCGAGGTGCTCGCGATACGCGACGCGGTGCGCGAGGAGCTCCTGGCCGCCATCGCCGAGGGCGCCTACGGCCGCCGCGCCGTCCCGCCGCTGGCCCGGCTCGCCCTGGTCGGCTGGCTCTCCGGGGTGGAGGGCGCCACCCTCGACTGGACCGGCACCCCCGACGCCGGGGGCCGCCCCGACCGGGCCGCCGTCGCGGACCTCCTCGTACGCCAGCTGCGCGCGACGCTGACCGTGATCGAGGGCCTCGTCCCCGAATGTCCCGCTCCTCCGGTGGCTCCCGAGGAGGCTTCGAGCGGCCCGGATGATCATGGCAATCCTGTACCGGTGACGTAAAGCGCCTGATCGGGCATACTCAAGCCGCCGCAGCCGCTGTTCGAGCCCTTCCGAGACCCGGGAGGGCAGCATCGGCTGTGTAAGCACCGAGATCCGGCGGCGCGTACCACACCTCACGCGTCGCCGCCGTGCCCGACGAGGGAGGAGAGCGCCGCCATGACCGACCGCGCCCCGCAGCCGGTGGACCGTCAGCTGCCCACCGAGGAGTCCCGGGACCTCCTCGCGCTCGTACGCGAGATCGCCCAGCGGGAGATCCGCCCCAAGGCCGCCGAGGAGGAGGACGCCGGGCGCTTCCCCCGCGAGGTCTTCACCCTGCTCTCCGAGTCCGGGCTGCTGGGCCTGCCGTACGCGGGTGAGTTCGGCGGCGGCGACCAGCCGTACGAGGTCTACCTCCAGGTCCTGGAGGAGCTCGCGGCCGCCCGCCTGACCGTCGGCCTCGGCGTCAGCGTGCACTCCCTGGCCTGCCACGGCCTGGCCGGCTACGGCACCAAGGAGCAGCGCGCCGCCCACCTGCCCGACATGCTCGGCGGCGGTCTGCTCGGCGCCTACTGCCTCTCCGAGCCGGCCTCCGGCTCGGACGCGGCCTCGCTCACCACCAAGGCCGTGCGCGACGGCGACGAGTGGGTGATCACCGGGACCAAGGCCTGGATCACCCACGGCGGGGTCGCCGACTTCTACACCGTCCTCGCCCGCACCGGCGCCCCCGGCCCCAAGGGCATCACGGCCTTCCTGGTGCCCGGCGACGCGGAGGGCCTGACGGCCGCCGTCCCCGAGAAGAAGATGGGCATGAAGGGCTCGCCCACCGCCCAGCTGCACTTCGACGGCGTGCGCGTGCCCGACTCCCGGCGGATCGGCGACGAGGGGCAGGGCTTCACCATCGCCCTGGCCGCCCTGGACGCGGGCCGCCTCGGGATCGCCGCCTGCGCCATCGGCGTCGCCCAGGCCGCCCTCGACGAGGCCGTCTCGTACGCCCTCGGCCGCAAGCAGTTCGGGCACCCCATCGCCGACTTCCAGGGGCTGCGCTTCATGCTGGCCGACATGGCCACCAAGATCGAGGCGGGCCGGGCCCTGTACCTCGCGGCCGCCCGGCTGCGCGACGCGGGCCAGCCGTTCTCCCGGCAGGCCGCGATGGCCAAGCTGTTCTGCACGGACGCGGCGATGGCCGTCACCACGGACGCGGTGCAGATCCTCGGCGGCTACGGCTACACCGCGGACTTCCCCGTCGAGCGCCTGATGCGCGAGGCGAAGGTGCTCCAGATCGTGGAGGGCACGAACCAGATCCAGCGCATGGTCATCGCCCGCCACCTGGCCGGCCCCGAGACCCGCTGACGACACCGGGGCCGCGCCGGACCACCCCCGGCCCGGCCCGCGGTCAGCCGCCGAAGAGGGGGCCGGACGGCCAGATCGGGGAGGACGCGATCCGCGACCAGTCCGGGTCCCGCCGGCCCGGCAGGGTCCGGCCGTCGGCGGCCCAGCGGGCGAGCAGGGCCGTGTAGATCGGCGGGTCGGGCTGGCCCCGGTAGCCCTGGGGCCCCGGCCGGGACGGCTCGTACACGGGATGCGCGACGGCCTGCTGAACCGATTCTTCGTAGCCCGGCGGTGTGGGGCGCCGCCGGCGTCCCGCTCTCGGCGCGGGCGTCTCCAGGGTGGTCATGCACGGCCAACGCGGGACCCGGAGCGCGGGTAACCGCTCCCCGCCCGCGCCCATCCGTTCGACCCTTCCCACGCGCGCGGCCCCCGCGCCCCGCGCGCCCCCCGGGGACGGACGGGGCGGCCCGGGCCCGGGGTGCGGTGGTGGCCGGGAATGCCGGGCTGTCAGGGTGTGCCACAACCCTGGTCGCGGACGCGAGATCTGACGTACCGTCATATCCGCTCGGCCGGCGCCGTGCCGGCCGTCCGCGCGCCCAGGAGGTTCGCCATGCCCGCCGACCGTCCCGTGCCCCTCGACGAGTACCCCGTCCACCAGGCCCCGCTGTCGATGAAGCACCTGGTCACGGGCGACCGCAACGCCTACGACCGCTGCATCTTCCACGTCTTCGACCACGCCGGTCGCGCCGTCCTCATCCTCGGCCTCGGCGTCTACCCCAACGCCGGCGTCATCGACGCGTACGCCACCCTGCGCCTCGGCGACGAGCTCCTCGCCGTCCGCGCCTCCGACGCCCTCACCGACGACCGGATGAACCTCTCCGTCGGCCCCCTGTCGATCACCGTCGACGTCCCGCTCAAGCGCCTCACCCTGCGCTGCGACCCCGACCCCGAGGACCCGCACGGGCTCTCGTACGACATCACCTGGACCGCCGAGTTCCCCGCCGTCTGGGAGCCCCACCACATCCAGCGGCGCGGCGACCGCCTCATGCTGGAGGGCCGCCGCTTCGTCCAGGCCGGCAACGTCACCGGCACCCTCCGCGCCCGCGGCGAGGAGTTCACCCTCACCCCGGGGGAGTGGACCGGCACCCGCGACCGCAGCTGGGGCGTGCGCCCCATACCCGGCGAGGACGGCGGCCGCGCCGCCGAGGAGATGCGCCCCGAGGGCTTCCACTGGCTCTGGATCCCCGTCCGCTTCGAGGACCGCTTCGTCATGGTCATCGCCCAGGAGGACGCCGACGGCCACCGCACCCTCAGCGAGGCCGTCCAGGTCTTCCCCGAGGACAGCGGCCGCCACGACGTCCAGCTCGGCTGGCCCCACACCGAGATCCGCTACCGCCCCGGCAGCCGCCACCCCGAACGGGCCGTCGTCCACCTCACCGACCCCTCCCGCAAGCCCCTCGAACTCGGCGTCGAGGTCCTGAACTCCTCCCCGCTCGCCGTCGGAGCCGGCTACCCGCCCGCCGCCGACTGGCAGCACGGCAGCTGGCAGGGCCGCGGCTGGACCGACCGCCGCAGCTACGACCTCTCCGACCCCGGCGCCCACCCCATGGCCGCCTTCGGGGTCACCGACCACTCGGCCCGCTTCACCCTCGACGGCCGCACCGGCTTCGGGATCTTCGAACACGGCAGCTTCGGCCGCCACGACCCCAGCGGTTTCTCCGACTACACCTCGGTAGCCCCCTGACCAGCCTGACCGGCCCCGATCCGGAGAGGAGCTCCACATGACGGCACCGCGCCCCCGCACCTCCACCCGCGAGCCCGAGGAAATCGGCCGCCGCCTCACGGCCTGGCTCGACCGCCGGCTCCCCGGCGCGAAGGTCTCCGGCACCTCCGTGCCCGGCTCCAACGGCATGTCCAGCGAGACCCTGCTGTTCGACGTCGAACACCCCGACGCCCCCGTCCGCGGCTGCGCCCTGCGCCTGGCCGCCGACCCGGCCGCCTACACCGTCTTCCCCTCCTACGACATGCCCCGCCAGCACCGCGTGATGGCCCTGGTCGCCGAGCACACCGACCTCCCGGTCCCCCGCGTGCTCTGGCTGGAGGAGGACCCCGCCCCGCTGGGTGCGCCGTTCTTCGTGATGGCCCGCGCCGAAGGCCGGGTACCGCCCGACGTCATGCCCTACACCTACGAGGGCAACTGGCTGCACTCCGCCACCGACGCCGAACGCGCCGAGCTCCAGGAGGCGAGCATCTCCCTGCTCGCCCGCCTGCACGACCAGGTCCCGGCGAAGGAGGCCGCGTTCCTGCTCCCGCCGGGTGAGGGCAGCCCGCTGCGCCGCCACGTCGACGCGCAGCGCGCCTACTACGCCTGGGTGGTCGACGGGCTGTCCCGCTCGCCCCTCCTGGAGCGGGCCTTCGACCGGCTGGAGGAACTCTGGCCCGCCGACGAGGGCGAACCCGTCCTCAACTGGGGCGACGCCCGCATCGGCAACGTCGTCTACGACGGCTTCCGGCCGGCCGCGGTCCTCGACTGGGAGATGGCCGCCTGCGCCCCGCGCGAGGTCGACCTCGGCTGGACCGTCTACCTGCACCGCTTCTTCCAGGACCTGACCGTGAGCTTCGGCCAGCCCGGCCTGCCCGACTTCCTGCGCCGCGAGGACCTGGAACGCCGCTACGCGGAACTCACCGGGCACACCCCGCGCGACATGGAGTTCCACACCCTCTACGCCGCCCTGCGCCACGGCATCGTGATGCTGCGCATCGCCTACCGGCAGGCGTACTTCGGGGAGGTGGAGGTCCCGGCCGACCCCGACGGCCTGATCCTGCACCATGCCAGCCTGGCCGCCATGGTGCAGGGCACCTACTGGTAGCGCGGGTCAGGCGGCCTGCGCGTGCTCGCGCTCCTGGGGCGGCGGGGCCGTCTCGGCCAGCCGTACCGGACGCGAGCCCGGACCGCCGACGTGGGAGAAGGGCTGCGTGCGCCAGTCCAGGCCCTGCGGCAGCGTGAGGTGCACGACGGCCTCGAGCTCGGGCTGCTCCGACTGGAGCAGCCCCACCGCCGCCAGCGCGTCCGAAACCGGCCGGCCCGTACCCGCGCACACCGTGAGCCCGAACGGGTTCCACGGGGTCAGGCACAGGGCGTGCTCCGGGAGCTGCTCCTCGTCGGCCACGAGGGCGATCGACTGCCCGCAGTCGGGGCAGACCGCGTGGTGGATCTCGAACCCCTCGGCGTCGCCGGGTTCGAGGTAGTCGTCGTCCTCCGCGTACTCGGCGGCGAGCGGTTCCAGGGGCTCCGGTTCGGTGCGACCGGCGCGCTTGGTGTTCAGCATGGATGTACTCCCCCTTGGGTGGGCCGGGCGGGCATGTCCTTCGGCCACGGCCACACCAAGCACTTCCCGCCACGCGGCACGAGTAACCACGAGAGCGGGTTGTACGCCCGTACACGTCTGTGGCTTTGGTCACATGCCCGCCGCAGGTGCCACTTCTGCGTGGACACCGCTGTGCCTGGAGCGGTCCTGGGCCTTAGGTTGAGCGGCTATGAGCGCAATGGAGGAGCTGGACCGCCAGATCGTGGATCTGCTCGTGCGGGACGGGCGGATGAGCTACACGGACCTGGGCAAGGCCACCGGACTGTCCACGTCGGCCGTCCACCAGCGAGTACGCCGCCTGGAACAGCGCGGTGTCATCCGCGGCTACGCGGCCGTGGTCGACCCCGAGGCCGTCGGGCTCCCCCTCACGGCCTTCATCTCGGTGAAGCCGTTCGACCCGAGCGCGCCGGACGACATCGCGGAGCGGCTGGCGGGCGTACCCGAGATCGAGGCCTGCCACAGCGTCGCGGGCGACGAGAACTACATCCTCAAGGTCCGCGTGGCCACCCCGCTGGAGCTGGAAGACCTCCTGGGCCGCCTCCGGGCCCTCGCCCACGTCTCCACCCGCACCACAGTGGTCCTCAGCACCCCCTACGAGGCCCGTCCACCCCGGGTGTAGCGCGCCCCGTTCTCCGGGGCTCCGCCGGCGTTCGATGCGCGGGGTCCGGGGCGGAGCCCCGGAGAACGGGCCGGGAGACGGCTCCGCGCAGCGGCACCCGCACCCGCGGCGAACCGAGCCCCCCGCAGGGGCGAAACTGGTGGGCATGACTGACCGCACCGCCCCCTCCCGCGACGCCGCCGGAGCCCCCCGCACCGTCCTCCTCCGCGGAGGCGAGGTGCACAGCCCCGCCGACCCCTTCGCGACGGCGATGGTCGTCGAGCGCGGCCACGTCGCCTGGGTCGGCTCCGAAGGCGCCGCCGACGCCTTCGCGCAGGGGGTGGACGAGGTGGTCGACCTCGGCGGAGCCCTCGTCACCCCCGCCTTCACCGACGCCCACGTCCACGCCACCTCCACCGGCCTGGCCCTCACCGGCCTCGACCTCACCGCGGCCCGCTCCCTCCCCGAGGCCCTGGACCTCGTCCGGGCGTACGCCGCCCGCCGCCCCGCCGACCGGGTGCTCCTGGGCCACGGCTGGGACGCCGCCCGCTGGCCCGAGCGCCGCGCCCCGCGCCGTTCCGAACTCGACGAGGCCACCGGCGGCCGCCCGCTCTACCTGAGCCGCGTCGACGTCCACTCGGCGGTGGTCACCACGGCCCTCCTGGACCTGGTCCCCGGTGTCCACCCGCGCGGTGACGACGAGCCCCTCACCAAGGACGACCACCACGCCGTGCGCCGGGCCGCCCTGGCCGCCCTCACCCCCGCCCAGCGCGCCGAGGCCCAGCGGGCCGCCCTCGACCGGGCCGCCTCCCTCGGCATCGGCTCCGTGCACGAATGCGGCGGGCCCGAGATCTCCTCCCCGGAGGACTTCACCGGCCTGCTGGCCCTGGCCGCCGGACACCCCGGCCCGCGCGTCCACGGCTACTGGGCCGACCGCGACCTGGACCTGGCGCGCGAACTCGGCGCGGTCGGCGCCGCCGGCGACCTCTTCGTGGACGGCGCCCTCGGCTCGCACACCGCCTGCCTGCACGCCCCGTACGCCGACGCCGCGCACACCGGCACCGGCTACCTGGACGCCGGCGAGGTCGCCGCGCACGTGGCCGCCTGCACCGAGGCGGGCCTGCAGGCCGGGTTCCACGCCATCGGCGACGCCGCCGTCACCGCCGTGGTCGAGGGCGTCCGCGCGGCCGCGGGGAAGGTGGGCCTGGAGCGGATCCGGGCCGCCCGCCACCGCGTCGAGCACGCGGAGATGATGACCCCGCAGACCATCGCCGCCTTCGCGGAGCTGGGCCTGACGGCCTCCGTGCAGCCCGCCTTCGACGCCGCCTGGGGCGGCGAGGACGGCATGTACGCCGACCGGCTGGGCGCCGAGCGGGCCCGCACCCTCAACCCGTACGCGGCGATGCTCAAGGCCGGCGTCCCGCTGGCCTTCGGCTCCGACGCGCCGGTGACCCCGCTCGACCCCTGGGGCACCGTC
>NZ_JBHVUQ010000064.1:0-40151 GCF_042884105.1 Streptomyces sp. NPDC058157 | reverse complement strand
GGCCAGGGCGGCGGCCCCGAGGGCTCCGGCCTCGCGGGCGGCGGCGCGACCCAGTCCGCCCACGGGGCGGGCGGCCCCCGCAACTCCAACTACGGCGCCCCCGGAGGCGCGGGCAGCGACATCGACCAGTACACCAGCCTGCCCAACCCCGGCAGCGGCGGCACCGGCGGCAACGGCGGGGCCGGCGGCCCCGGCGGCGGCGGGGGAGGCGGCGGGTACTTCGCCGGCGGCGGAGGCTCCGGCGGCGGCAACCCGGGCAACCTGTCCGGGGCCGGCGGCGGCGGGGGCAGCAGCTACGCGGCGCCCTCCGCCACGGCCGTCACCCTCGCGCAGGGCGTCCGCCGGGGCAACGGTGCGGCCGTCGTGTCCTTCCGGTACGGGGCCTCGGTGAGCGTGGCCGTGGACGACGCGACCCCGCTGTTCGGGCGGCCCGTCACCCTCACCGCCACCGTCGCCCCCGCGAACCCGGCCGCGGGCACCCCGAGCGGCGAGGTCACCTTCTTCGACGGGACCACCCCGCTGGGCACCGCCACCCTCGACGGCGGCCGCGCCAGCCTGCGCACCGGCACCCTCCAGCCCACCGGCCACACCTTCACCGCCCGCTACTCCGGGGACGGGGCCTTCACCCCCGCCGCGACGGGCGGCCCCACCGAGGTCACCGTCGGCTTCAGCGGCCCCTGCCTCACCACCGCCCACCAGGGCCCGCTGACCGTCGCCGCCGGAGAGGCCGTCTGCGTCGGCGCCGGCGGCAGCCAGAACGGCCCCGTCACCGTCCGGCCCGGCGGCGCCCTCGCCGTGACCGGCGCCCGGCTCACCGGCCCGGTCTCCGCCGACGGGGCCCTCGCCCTGACGATCTGCCACTCCGAACTCACCGGCCCGGTCACCGTCCAGCGCTCCACCGGCCCGGTGGTCGTCGGCTCGGACCGCGAGGGCGCGGCCTGCGCCGGCAACACCCTGCGGGGGCCGCTCACGGTCGACGCCGACACCGGCGGGGTCGAGGTGTCGGCCAACGGCGTGACCGGCGCCGTCCGCATCACCGGCAACAGCGGGACCGGACCGCTCCCCGAGGCCTTGGCGCCCGCGTTCCGTGCCAACCGGGTCACCGGCCCGCTGCGCTGCGAGGACAACGCCCCGGACCTGCTCCAGACCGGCACCACCGCGACCGGCCCGCGCACGGGCCAGTGCCGTCCGACGGACTGACCCCGGCCGCGTCCGCCCCGCCCCTGCCGGCCCGGACCGGCGGGGGCGGGGTCGTCCCCCCGCCCCCCTTCCCTATTCCTGTAACGGGTTCTACTCTGACCGCCGCCGTTCGCAGCGACCGGCTGGACCGCGAGGATCCCGGAGGGGCCGTGCACCTCGAATACACGCCCGAGCAGCAGCAGTTGCGCGCCGAACTGCGTGCCTACTTCGCCGAGCTCGTCCCGCAGGACGTCTACGCCCGCTACGAGGACCCGGCCGCGCAGAAGCGCTTCTACCGCGAGACCATCCGCCGCCTCGGCGCGGACGGCTGGCTCGGCGTCGGCTGGCCGAAGGAGTACGGCGGGCGCGGCATGTCACCCATGGACCAGTTCATCTTCTTCGACGAGGCCGCGCAGGCCGTCGTCCCGCTCCCGCTGATGGCGCTCAACACGGTCGGGCCGACCCTGATGCAGTTCGGCACCGACGAGCAGAAGGCGTACTTCCTCCCCCGGATCCTCTCCGGCGAGATCGACTTCGCCATCGGCTACAGCGAGCCCGGCGCCGGCACCGACCTCGCCGCCCTGACCTGCAAGGCCGTCCGGGAGGGAGACGAGGAGACCGGCACCTACGTGGTCAACGGCCAGAAGATCTGGACCACCAACGGGGACACCGCCGACTGGGTCTGGCTCGCGGTCCGCACCGATCCGGACGCCCCGGCGCACAAGGGCATCACGATGCTCCTGGTCCCGACCTCCGACCCCGGCTACTCCTGCACCCTGATCAACACCCTCGCCTCGCACGACACCACCGCCAGCTACTACGAGGACATCCGGGTCCCGGCGAGCCGCCGCGTCGGCCAGGAGAACAAGGGCTGGCGCCTGATCACCAACCAGCTCAACCACGAGCGCGTCACCCTCGCCGCCCACGGCACGATGGCCATCCGCGCCCTCCACGACGTCCAGCGCTGGGCGGCGGAGACCAAGCTCGCCGACGGCCGCCGCGTCATCGACCTGCCCTGGGTACGGGCCCGCCTGGCCCGCACCCACGCCAGGCTGGACGCGATGAAGCTCCTCAACTGGCAGATGGTGAACGCCGTCCAGTCCGGCACCCTCACCCCCCAGGACGCCTCCGCCGTCAAGGTCTACGGCTCCGAGGCCCGCCGGGACGCGTACGCCTGGCTGATGGAGGTCGTCGGCGCGGCGGGCGCCCTGAAGGACGGCTCGGCGGGCGCGGTTCTCCACGGCGAACTCGAACGCGGCTACCGCAGCGCCGTGATCTTCACCTTCGGCGGCGGCAACAACGAGATCCAGCGCGAGATCATCTCCTGGATCGGCCTGGGCATGCCGAGGGTCCGCCGCTGACCTGTTACTTCTGCTTCGGGAGGGGTTCCAGGACCACGGCGCCGGGGAGGGCGGCGGCCATGTCGTGGGCGTAGACGCCGGGCCGCACCCAGATGAACCAGTTGCCGGCGGCGACGATGGTGTGCCCGTACACGCGGCGCCCCGTAGCGATCGAATCACCGACTTCGTCCCGGCTGTAGCGGGCCGTACTCAGCACGGAGATCTCGTTCGTGACGGTCGTCTGACGGTGCTGCACCTCGCAAGTGGCGTCCGAGCCGAACTTGTTCTCGTTGCGCAGGACCACCCTGCAGTCGAAGCCGCCCTTCCCGAGGGCGCTGATCACGTCATCGACCGACGTGTACACAGGGCCGGTCGGCACCTGGCTCGGCATCGGTGTCCGGGGGCGTGGCCCCCGGTCTCCGCCGACGAGACCACAGCCGCCCAGCGCGAGCAGCAGGGCCAGCAGCAGGAACGGATTCCTTCTATGCATGGGTCAGTTGCTCCTCGGCGGCTGCGGGGCCGGCCCCGGGCCGGGGGAGGGGGTGCCGGGTTCCGCGGGACCGGTTCCCACGCCCATGTGCGGCCCACCGTAGATCGGATCGACGGAGAGGTGGTGTCCGGCGGGGGTCTGGGACTCCAGCTGGCGTATGGCGGTGGCTCGCTCCTCGTCCGTGAACGCGTACCAGCTCATCGCGTCGTCAAGGTGGGGCTCCACCTTGTCCCAGTTCCGGCCCCGGGTCCTGATGTCGCCGCCACGGTTGTCCGATTCGTCGCCGTACTGCTCGTTCAGTTCTCGGACCCCCGGAGTGTCGGCCGCGTAGAGGGTGAAGAGTTGCTTGTCGGTCCTCGCCCCGTAGGGGTTCTCATGCAGGTTCTTGAGGTGGTAGGCACTCATCCGGATGTTCTCGTCGGGATTCTCCTCGATGTATTTGGTCAGTTCCGCGTCTCCGAGATCACCGAGGAAGGTGCCGTCCGGCAGGGTGAAGGCCCTCTGGTTCCGATGCATCACGTCCCGCGCCGTGTCCGGCTTCATGTGCGTGATGCCGAGGGACTTGTCCGGCTTGACGGTCTGCTGCAGCGTCCAGTCGAAGACCCGGCCGGTCACCGGCAACGGCCCCGTCAGGCTCGGGCTGAAGTTCTGGTACCACTGCTGTTCCTGCCACAGGATCGCCAGCAGCAGCTTCCGGCTGATGCCCGTCTCGGCCGCGGCCCGGTTGACCGCCGCGAACTGCGCCGGGGAGACGTTGACCGGATGCAGGCCGTCGATGCCGCCCGACAGGGCCAGGGCGACGGCGAGCGGGGAACCCGGAGTCAGGGCCTCCCTGGCGAGCTTCGGGTCCGAGATCGCGGTCAGGCCCTCGACGGTGCGCAGGGCGCGGGCCGCTTCCGTGTCGGCCTGGGTCGCCTGGCGGAGGGCCTCGACGATGATCCCCTGTGCGTGGTTCGCCGGTTCGAGGTGCTCCGTACTGCCCGGAGGCACCATCACCGGCTGGGTCAGCTGGACCCGGCCGCTGTCGTCGACCTTCAGGTCGTGCGAGCGGGCGTAGTCCAGGGCGCTGTTCAGGTCCCGCTGCGCCGCCGTGATCACCTCCGCCAGGTCGTCGTAGACCTTGGCCATCGCGCGCAGGGCCAGCGCGGAGGTCTCGTAGTCGTCGGCGTGCTTCACGAAGCGTTCCGTGGCGGCGCGGCCCGATTCGCCGACCCAGCAGCGGTTCACCGTGCGGGCGACGTCCTCGCGGGCGTAGGTGGCCAGGCCGTCGCACTGCTTGGCCACGGCCACCGCGTCGTCGGCCGCGGCGCGCCACTTGCCCGGGTCGGCCTGCCTCAGCTCGGGTACGGAGACCATCAGACGTCCTCCAGCACGCCGCCGGCCGCGCGCAGCGAGGCGCCGATCGCCTGGTCCTGGCCGGTGAGGGCGTTCGCCCCCTCGGTCAGGGCGTCGGCCGCGCCGTCGACCAGGTCAGCGAGCTCCCGGAGCCTGCGCTGCCAGGCGCCCACGCAGTCGTCGCTGGCCGGTCCGGCCGCCCAGCCGGCGTGGACGCGGCCCACGGCCTCGGCGTCGTCGAGGGTGGACTTGCCCCGGGCGTGGGCGTTCGCCGTACGGATGCCGGACGCCTTGCGGTGGACGCGGTCGTCGACGAGGCCGAGGTCGGCGTCTCCGGCGTGCGGGGACGCGGAGGGGCTCGGCTGGGGAGTGGGTGCGGGCTGCGGTCCGGCCGACGCGAGGCGCATGGCCGCCTCCCCCTTCGCCCGGGCCCACTCCGCTTCGAATTCGAACGTCATTTCCCCAGCCTCGCACACCGGACTGACGTCGCCGGAGGGTTCTGTGACAGGGCGTCAATTCGTCGGGCGGGCGGTCGGCCGGGTGGGAGCCGTGGTCCCGGGTCGTTCGCGGCGGGCATCCCTGGCAGGGGCGGACCGGTGGTGGTTCCATGGAAGGGCGGAAAGAGTCCTTTACGAGGATGCGGAGGAGCGGTCCCCGTGCCGCGCACCGCACAATCGGGATCCGCGAGAAGTGGACGGACTCTTTCCGCCCTGCCCCGCCCCGCCCCGTGCCGGGCTCCATCATCAAGGGCGCGTCAAGGATCGGTGAACGAACGGAAGGAACGCGTCAAGGGTGTCAGGGGGACGTCCGGGGCGGCATGAGACTGGAGGGGCGACGGAGCGCGGAATGGCAGTTCCGCGGCGCACGGCCGACGGCGGGGCATGCACCCCGTGCGAGGGCGCGGAATCCGGCCCGTGGGGGGACCGGAACGAGGCGACCGAGCGGCCCGGCACCCGTCGCACGTCACAAGGGCCGTCCGGCTCCGGTGTGGGGATACCGGGACCGGGCGGCTCACGTGCGTCCGGGGACCGCAACGGCCCCGCGGGCGTCCCCGGTGAGGGGGCCCGCGGGGCCGGTGTGCGGGGGGAGGCCGCCTCAGACGCCGACGTCCCGGCTGCGGAAGTCCTCCAGGGTCTCCCGCCTGACCAGCACCCGGGCCGCGCCCTCGTGGACGGCGACCACGGGCGGCCGGCCGACCATGTTGTAGCCGGAGGCCATGGACAGCTGGTAGGCGCCGGCGACGGGTACGGCCAGCAGGTCGCCCGGGCGGACGTCCCGCGGCAGTTCGGTGTCGGAGGCCAGGACGTCGCCGGCCTCGCAGTGCCGGCCGACGACGGTCGCCGTCGCGGAGCCCGCCGGGGAGTGCCGGCCCACCAGCCGGGGCGCGTAGCGCACCCCGTACAGGGCGGGCCGCGGGTTGTCGCTCATCCCGCCGTCCACGGCCACGAACAGCTTCCCGCCGGAGCGTTTGACGGCGAGCACCCGGTACAGGGCGACCCCCGCCGGTCCGGCGATCGCCCGCCCGGGCTCCACGGTCAGCCGGGGCACGGGCAGGCCGGCTGCCGTGCAGCGGTCCACCAGGGCGGTGCGCAGCTCCCGGGCCAGGGCGGTGAGGTCCAGCGCCGACTCACCGGGCCGGTAGGCGACGCCGTGGCCGCCGCCCAGGTCCAGCTCGGGCAGCACGGCGCCGTGCGCCTCGTGCACGGCGGCCATCAGCTCCACCATGCGGCCCAGTGCCACCAGGTACGCGTCGACCGCGGTGATCTGGGAGCCGATGTGGCAGTGCAGCCCGGCGAGTTCGAGCCGGGGCTGGTCCAGGATCCGGGCCACGGCCGCCTGGGCGCTCCCGTCGCCGGCGGACAGCCCGAACTTCTGGCCCTCCGTACCGGTACGGATCTTCTCGTGGCCGCCCGCCGCCACGCCCGGCACCACCCGCACCAGCACCCGCTGGCGCCCCCCGGGGGCCACGGCCGCCACGATCCGGGCGATCTCGGAGGTGCTGTCGATCACGATCCGGCCCACCCCGAGCCGCAGCGCGGAGGAGATGTCCCGGGGTGACTTGGCGTTGCCGTGCAGCACGATGCGTTCGGGCGGGAATCCCGAGGTGACGGCCAGTTCCAGTTCCCCGGCGGAGCACACGTCCAGGCCCAGCCCCTCCTCGCACACCCACCGCGCCATCGCGCGGGAGAGGAACGCCTTGGCGGCGTAGAGCACCTCGGCGTCGGGGAAGGCGTCCCGGTAGGTACGGCAGCGGCCGCGCACCTCGCCCTCGTCCAGGACGTAGACGGGGGTGTCGAACCGCTGGGCGACCTCCGCCAGCGACACCCCGCCGACGGCCAGGCCGCCGTCCGGGAGCCGGGCCGTGGAGGCGGGCCACACACCGAGGTCGTCGGCGTCCGCCGCGACCTCGGAGAGTACGTCGACGGTCATGACGGTCCCGGCCCCTTCACGCGGTCCGGGCGGACGTCCCGGGGGCCACGGCCCCGGCCCCGCGCACACCTGCGCCCGCGACCGTTCCTGTGTCCGCGACCGCGACCGTGGCCGGTACCGCGCCCGCCGCCCGCGTCGGGGCGGCCGCCGGGGCCGTCAGGGTCGGGTCGACGGTCAGCGAGGCCACCCCCAGCGGCTCGGCCAGCGCGCGCAGCGCCGCCTCCGAGAGCCGGATCCACGGGTGCCCCGCGCCGAGCACGGCGGCGAGCCGCTCCGCACGGGTGAAGCCGACGGCGGTACGCGCGCCCAGCGGGGTGCGGAAGAGGCGCACCGCCACCTCCCCGGTACCCGGCCGGACCGGGACGTACAGGGGTCCGGCCGGGACGCGTTCCTCGGGCTCGGGGTCGTCTTCGTAGGTGAACAGGCACATGGGGTCCTCCAGGGGATCCACGTATGACGGACGGGCAGGGTGCCCCGGGCTGCGGGGAGGCGGTCCGGGGCGCGCCACCGAAGCTATCCCCGGGCCGGGCCGCCCGCCGACGGCCCCTGACGGGACCTTGACGCCGGCCGGCCCGGTCCTGACGGACCGCTGACACCCGTCGCCCGCGTCCGCCCGCGCCAGGGCCCCGCGCCGTCCGCCGCGCCCGCCCCCGTTCGTGCCGCCCGCCCGCCGCCGCCCGGCGGTTTCGCGCCGCGCCGGGCCGGGGACGGTCGGACCCGCGCCCGGCTGGGTAGGCTCCCCGCGGGAGGCGGGCGATGAGCGGAACCCCGTACGAGGACGCCGACCCGGGACTGTACGGACCCGGGTCCGTCACCTGGCAGTGCCACGGCGACCCGGTCATGTGGATCGCCGGGGTCCGCGCGCTCTACCTCCAGGCCCTCCACCCGCGCGCCGTCCGCGGGGTGATGGAGAACTCCGCCTTCGCCGAGGACGCCTGGGGCCGGCTGCTGCGCACCGCCGACTTCGTCGGCACCCTCACCTACGGCACCACGGAGGCCGCCGAGCGGGCCGGAGCCCATGTGCGCGCCATCCACCGCCGGCTGTCCGCCACCGACCCCGACACGGGCGAACGGTTCCCGGTCGACGACCCCGAACTCCTCCTGTGGGTGCACTGCGCCCAGATCGACAGCTTCCTGCACGTACTGCGCCGGTCCGGCGTCCCCCTCACCGCCGCCCAGGCCGACCGCTACGTGGACGAGAACCGCGTGGGTGCCCGCCTCGTCGGCCTCGACCCGGCCGTCGCGCCCGCCGGAACCGCGCAGCTGGCCGCGTACTTCGAGGGGGTCCGCCCCCGGCTCGCCGCCGGGACCGACGCCCGGGCCGTGGACGACTTCCTGCGCTCCCCGCCCGTCTCGCCGCTGCTGGTACCTGGCCGAAACCTGCTGTGGCGACCGCTCGCCGGACTCGCCTACGGCTCCCTCCCCGGCTGGGCGCACCAGCTGTACGGCCGCCCCGCACCACCCTCACTCACGGTCACCCGGCGCCTGCGTCTCACGGGCCGCGTGCTGCGCACCATTCCCGCAGGTCTACGCTGGCAGCTGCCTCCAGGTCACATCTTGAGAGCGATGCGCCGACTGGGCCCCGGGAGCCGCCCCTCCGCGTACACACTGCGTAAGTCAGCGGCCATACTGGACCGGCCGGGGAGGGCGCGATACGACGACGGGCACGATGACGGGGGCGGCTTCAAGACATGGCGGAGTCCAGACTGATCCAGGGCCGGTACCGGTCACTCGATCTGATCGGGCGCGGCGGCATGGGCGAGGTGTGGCGCGCCCGTGACGAATCGCTGGGCCGGCAGGTCGCCGTGAAGTGCCTCAAGCCCGTCGGCGCCGAACAGGACGCCCACTTCACGCAGGTGCTGCGCGAAAGGTTCCGGCGCGAGGCGCGCGTCGCCGCCTCCCTCCAGCACCGGGGCGTCACCGTCGTGCACGACTTCGGCGACGACAGCGCCGCCGGCGGTCCCCTCTACCTGGTCATGGAACTCCTCGACGGCCGCAACCTGAGCCAGCTGATGGAGGAGAACGAGGCGCGCCCGCTCCCCGTCGACGTGGTCCTCGACATCGCCGAGCAGATGGCCGCCGCCCTCGGCTACACCCATGACCAGGGCGTCGTCCACCGGGACCTGAAACCGGCCAACATCATGCGGCTGACGGACGGCACGGTGAAGATCTGCGACTTCGGCATCGCCCGCCTGGCCGCCGACATCGGCTTCACCGCGAAGCTCACCGGCGGCGGGATGGCCATGGGCACCCCGCACTACATGTCGCCCGAGCAGATCGCGGGCGGCGAGGTCGACCACCGCAGCGACCTGTACTCCCTGGGCTGCGTCCTGTACGAGATCGCCACCGGGGCCCCGCCGTTCGACGTGGGCGACTCCTGGTCCGTGCTGGTAGGCCACCGCGACACCGCGCCCGTGCCGCCCCGCGACCACCGGCCCGAGCTGCCCGAGTACTTCGAGCGGATCGTGCTGGACCTGCTGGCCAAGTGCCCCGAGGACCGGCCCGGAGACGCCCGCCACCTGCACCGGCGGCTGGTCGACGCCCGCTTCGGCCCGGGTGGGGCGGGCCGTGTCCAGGCCCCGCTGCCGGCGTGGGCCGAGGGGATGACCGCCGGGCGGAAGGCCGGCATCGACGCCCGCCCGGCCAGCGGGGAGTGGGCCGTCCTCACCGGCTCCTGGACGGCGCCCCGCCGCCCCACGGGCGACCACCCCGTGCCACCGCCCGGCCTCCCGGCCCCCGCCGGGCACCTGCCACCGCCTGACCGCACCGCGGGGGCGGACGGCGCGTCGGCGTCCGGTGGCCTTGCCGGGTCGGGTGGCTATGCCGTGTCCGGTGGTCTTGCCGGGTCGGGTGGTTATGCCATGTCCGGCGGTCCTTCCGGGGCCGGTGCTTATGACGTGTCCGATGTGCCTTCCGGGTCCGTCGAGGACGCTGTGTCCGGCGGTCTCTCCGGGGCGGGTGGTCTTTCCGGGTCCGGTGGGCGCGCCGTGCCCGGCAGCCGTTCCGGGTCCGGCGACTCCGCCGTTCCGGGCGGCCACGCCGCTTCCGGTGGGCACGCCGTGTCCGGTGGTTTCCCCGTGGCTGACGGCCCCGCCGGTTCAGGCGGCCACCCCGCTTCGGGCCGTGGCCCCGCTTCCGGCGGTGGCCCCGCCTCTGTCGGCTACCCCGTGTCCGGTGGCCACCCCGTGTCCGGCAGCGGCCCGGCTTCTGGGAGCAACCTCGCCTCCGGCGGTCACCTCGCCTCCGGCGGTCACTCCGTGTCCGGTGGCTCCGCCGCGTCCGGCAGCGGCCCCGCTTCCGGTGGCTACCCCGTCTCCGGTGGCCATGCCGCCCCCGGCAGGCACCCCGCGTCCGGTGCCGGGTACCCCGGGGGCGGGGGTGGGCAGGGGGGGAACGGTCCCGTTCCGGGGTCGGTGAGCGCGCCCGCGTCCGGTACGGCGTCCCTGCCCCTGTCCGGCCACCCCGCCGGGTCCGCGGCCGTCCCGGGGCCGTCCGGGTCCGGCGACGCCGCGTACCCCGCCCTGCCCGGCCCGGCCGGCGCCGCCTCCGTGCCGGGGGCCGGCCCGACGGCGTACCCGGCGCCCGGGCCGTCCGGCCACGGCACCGCCTCCGGGAACGGCTTCGGCGCGGCCCCCGGGCCGGGCCTCGCCGTCGTCCCCGGGCCGGACCCGCTCGGCGGGCCCGGACACGGCGGGTACCCCTTCGGCGCCGGGGCCTCGGGCGAGCAGCGGATCCTGCGGCCCGCCCCCGCCGAGGACCCCCGCCTCACCGGTACCCACGGGCCGGTCGGCACCCACGCCCCGACCGACCCGGGCCGGCCCGACTCCCTCGACGCCGGGCACATCCGCGCCTTCGCCCTCAGCCGGGCCGGCCGCCCGGAGGAGGCGCTCGCCGTGTACGCCGCCGTGGCGGAGGGCCGCGCCCGCGTGCTGGGCCCCGACCACGCCGACACGCTGGCCGCCCACCAGGAGGAGGCGTACGAGCTCGGGCGCCTCGGCCGCCACGGAGAGGCCTACGAGAGGTACCGCACGGTGCTCGCCGCCCGGATCCGCACCGCGGGCCCGCTCCACCCCGACACCCTGCGCTGCCGCCACAACCTGGCCTGCGCCCTCGGCGCCCTCGGCCGGCACGCCGAGGCCCACGAGGCGGCCGCCGCGGTGGCGGCCGACCGCACCGCCGTGCTCGGCCCCGAGCACGTCGACACCCTCCTGACCCGCTACGAGGTCGGCTACGCCCTCGGCCGCCTCGGCCGCTGGAACGAGGCGCTGAGCGTGTTCCGCCAGGTCGCCGCCGCCCGCGAGCGCGTCCTCGGCCGGGACCACCCCGACGCCCTCGCCGCCCGCTACGAGACCGGCATCGCCCTCGGCCGCACGGGCCGCGCCGCCGAGGCCCTCGACCTGTTCCGGTCCCTGGTCCGCGACCGCACCCGGGCCTACGGCGCGGCCGACCCGGAGACCCTGCGGGCGCGGCACGTCCTCGGCGTCAACCTGGGCCGCCTCGACCGCTGGGAGGAGGCGGTGGCCGAGGCCCGCGAGGTGGGTGCGGCCCGTGCCAAGGCGCTGGGCGCGGAGCACCCGGACACCCTCGTCAGCCGCCGCGAACTGGCCGTCGGCCTCGGCCGGCTCGGCCGCTGGGACCAGGCGCTGCCCGTCTACCGGGAGCTGTCCGGGATCCGCGAGCGCTCCCTCGGCGACGAGCACCCGGACACCGTGCTCGCCCACGCCGACGAGGCGCACTGTCTGGAGCGGCTGGGCCAGGTGTGTTACCAAGAGCCATGACCGCTGACGCAGGCTCCACGGGATTCGCGCACGACGTGTACGACGCGGTGATCGTCGGAGGCGGCCACAACGGCCTCGTCGCCGCCGCCTACCTGGCCCGCGCGGGCCGATCCGTCCTGGTCCTGGAACGGCTCGGGCACACCGGCGGCGCCGCCGTCTCCACCCGGCCCTTCGCCGGGGTCGACGCCCGGCTCTCGCGCTACTCGTACCTCGTGTCCCTGCTCCCCGGGAAGATCGTCCGGGATCTCGGGCTGCGGTTCCGGGTGCGCCGGCGCACGGTCTCCTCGTACACGCCCTACGCACGCGACGGCCGCCCCGGCGGGCTCCTCGTCGGCGGCGGGGAGGCCCGGACGCGGGAGTCCTTCGCCCGGCTCACCGGCTCCGACCGGGAGTACGAGGCCTGGCGCGCCTTCTACGCCACCACCGGCCGCCTCGCCGAACGGGTCTTCCCCACCCTCACCGAACCGCTGCCCACCCGTGCGGAACTGAGGGCCCGGATCGACGACGAGCAGGCCTGGCGGATGCTGTTCGAGGAGCCCCTCGGGCGGGCGGTGGAGGAGCGCTTCGCCGACGACCTGGTCCGGGGCGTGGTCCTCACCGACGCCCTGATCGGCACGTTCGCCGACGCCCACGACCTGTCCCTCGCGCAGAACCGCTGCTTCCTCTACCACGTCATCGGCGGCGGCACCGGCGACTGGGACGTGCCCGTCGGCGGCATGGGCGCGTTGACGGACGCGCTGGCCGACGCCGCCCGCGCGGGCGGCGCGGAGATCGCCACCGGGCACGAGGTGCTGCGGATCCACACCGACGGCACCGCCCCGGCCGAGGTCACCTTCCGGACGCCGCACGGCGAGGGGACCGTCGTCGGGCGCGCCGTCCTGGTCAACGCCTCCCCGAAGGCGCTGGCCGAACTCCTCGGGGAGGCCCCGGACCCCGTCCTGCGGGCCCCGGAGGGCGCCCAGTTCAAGGTCAACATGCTGCTGCGCCGGCTGCCCCGGCTGCGCGACGCCTCGGTGGACCCCCGCGAGGCCTTCTCCGGCACCTTCCACATCGCCGAGGGCTACGAACAGCTCCGGCGCGCCCACGCCGAGGCCGCCGCCGGTGAGCTCCCGTCCGCACCGCCCTCGGAGATCTACTGCCACTCGCTGACCGACCCCACGATCCTCGGGCCGGAACCGACGCAGCAGGGCTGCCAGACGCTCACCCTCTTCGGACTGCACACGCCGGCCCGGCTGTTCGAGAAGGACAACCGGCAGACCCGGGAGGTCCTGCTGACCGCCACCCTGGCCCAGCTCGACGCCCACCTCGCCGAACCGCTCACCGACTGCCTGGCCTTCGACGCCGACGGCCGGCCCTGCATCGAGGCGAAGACCCCGCTGGACCTGGAGCAGGAACTGCGCCTCCCCGGCGGGCACATCTTCCACCGCGACCTGTCCTGGCCGTACGGGGAGCGGGGCCGGTGGGGCGTGGAGACCGAGCATCCGAACGTGCTGCTGTGCGGGGCGGGAGCGGCCCGCGGCGGCGGGGTCAGCGGGATCCCGGGCCACAACGCGGCGATGGCCCTCCTGGACCGCTGACCCCGGCGGCCGGTCGCCGTCAGTTCGGCCGGACCGGTTCGATGACCACGATCGGGATCGCCCGGTCCGTCTTGGTCTGGTACTCGTCGTAGTCGGGCCATTCGCCGACCATGACGGGCCAGTACGCGCCGTGTTCCTCGGCGGTCGCCGTCCGCGCGGTGCCCTGCATGACCTCGGGGCCGACCTGGATGCGGACCTCGGGGTGGGCCGTCAGGTTCCGGTACCACAGCGGGTGCTCGGGGGAGCCGCCCTTCGAGGCGACCAGGAGGTAGCGGCCGTCGGCCTCCCCGTAGATCAGGGGGGTCCGTACGGGGTTGCCCGAAACGCGGCCCACGGTGGTGAGCAGCAGGGTGCGGGTGCCCCGCCACTCGTGCCCCTCGGCGCCGTTCGAGTCCACGTACTGCCGCAGGTGGTCCAGTTGCCAGCTGCCCGGCTTGGGGTCGGAGGGGTGGTCCCAGTCGATGGCGCTCGTCATGTCGTTCTCCCTGAGTTCGTTCGTATGAACGGTCGACATCCCCGACAACGAGACTCAACGCCCCCGGGCACGGCGCGCATTCCGTTCCGCGCCCGTCCGGCCGCTATCCGGCGCGCTCCGGCAGGGCGAAGCCGTCGAACAGGTCGTCCAGGGCGCGCAGCGAGGCCGCGGCGGGGAGGGCGCGGAAGGCGAGGTCGCGGGCCGCGACGGCCAGCGGGTGCCGCAGGGCGGCGACCCGGCCGGCCCGGCGGGCGCGGACCCGGACGGCGTCGGTCCGGGCGAGCCGGGCCCGGGTGTATGCGGCCAGGGCGGCCGGCACGTCGGGGCGGGTGAGGAGGTGGGCCAGCACGACGGCGTCCTCGACGGCCTGGCAGCCGCCCTGCCCGAGGTTGGGGGTCATGGCGTGCGCGGCGTCGCCGATCCAGGCGATGCGGCCGTCGTGCAGCCGGGGGAGCGGAGCGGCGAGGTCGTACAGGTCGTGCTGGAGCACCTGCGCCGGGTCGATCCGTTCCAGCAGGGCGGGGACCGGATGGTGCCAGGCGCCGAAGCGGCGCAGGAGTTCGGTGCGGACGTCGGCGGGCCGGTACCCCTCGGGGACGACGGCCGTGGCGTACGCGTACAGGCCGCCGCCGGCGAGGGGGACCGTTCCGAAGCGCTCGCCGCGCCCCCAGGTCTCGGCGGCCGGTATGCCCGCGGGCGCGGCCCCGGCGGGCAGCACGGCGCGCCAGGCGGTCTCGCCGGAGTAGTGCAGCCCGGGGTGGCGGGGGAAGTGGCGGCGGCGCAGCGGGCTGTGGATGCCGTCGGCGGCGACGACGGCGTCGGCGGTGAGGTCCCCGGCGGCGGTGCGGACCACGGCGTGCCCGTCGGCCTCGTCCACGGCGGTGACGGCGGCCCCGTACCGCAGGGCGCCCTCGGGGAGCTCGGCGGCCAGCGCGGCGGTCAGCGCCGACCGGTGCAGGGCGAGCGGGGTCCGGCCGAAGCGGGCGGCCAGGGCGGCGGGGTCGGCCCGGTTGAGCCAGCCGCCGCCGGGGCGGCGCAGACCCATCGCCATCGCGGGGGCGCCTCCCGTGCCGGAGGTGGGGTCGAAGCCGATGGCGTCGAAGGCGCGCAGGGCGTTGGGGGCGAGGACGATGCCCGCGCCGACGGCGGTGGGCCCGTCGGCCCGCTCGCACACGGTGACCTTCCATCCCTGACGGCTCAGGGCCAGGGCGGCGGTGAGACCGCCGATCCCGGCTCCGGCGACGACGGCATGGCGCTGGCGTACGGACATGGCACGGCCTCCTGCTTCGGGCCTCTACATCCGTAGAGGGCTCGCCGCTCACTCTACAGCTGTAGAGTGGTGCCATGTCCACCGAGGAACCCCCCGCCGCTTCCACCCCCACCCCCACCCCCACGTCCGCCCCCGCCCCGGACCGCCGGACGCTGATCGCGGACACGGCCATCGCCCTCGTCGCCTCCTCCGGCCTGCGCGGCCTCACGCACCGCGCCGTCGACGGCGCCGCCGGGCTCCCGGCGGGCAGCACCTCGTACTACTTCCGCACCCGGACCGCCCTGATCGCCGCCTGCTACCGCCGCCTGGCCGAACTGAACGTCTCCGAAGGCCCGTTGGAGCTGCCGACCGACCGCGACACCGCCGCCCGCGCCTTCGGCGCACTCCTGCACCACTGGCTGACGGCGGGCCGCGCACGCCAACTGGCCCGCTTCGAGCTGAGCCTGGAGGCCGCGCGGAACCCGGAACTGGAGCCGGACCTGAGGCAGGCGGGCCTCGCCGTGCGGGCCCGGGCGGCCGCGGTCCTGGCGGCGCTGGGCGCGCCGGACCCGCAGGAGAGCGCCGAGCTGCTGGCCGCCTGGACGGACGGCCTGCTCTACGACCGCCTCGCCGGCGCCCTCGCCCACGCCCGCCCCGCCCCGGACCCGGCCGAACTCACCGCCACCGTCCGCCGGATGCTCGATGCGGTCCTGGACTCCTCCGTCTAGGATCCCGGTCATGATCGCCGAACTGCAGTGCGTGGTCCTGGACTGCCCCGACGCCCTGGAACTGGCCCGGTTCTACGGGGCGTTGCTGGGCGGCGAGGTCAACCGCCCGGACCGCCGCTGGACCTGTGACGACCACTGGGCCACCCTCCACACCCCCACGGGCGCGGTCCTCGCCTTCCAGCGGGTCACCGACCACCGCCCCCCGCGCTGGCCCGACCCCGCCCACCCCCAGCAGGCCCACCTGGACCTCGCCGTCCCGGACCTCGACGCCGCCGAACACGAGGTCCTCACCCTGGGCGCCACCCTCCTCGACGCCACCCCCGACGCCCAGGGCTGGCGCGTCTACGCCGACCCGGCGGGCCACCCGTTCTGCCTGATCCGCGAATCCGCCTGAGCCGTCCGTTGGACGTTCCGCCGAAGCCGGCCGGCCTCCCTGGTCGGGACCGCGCATTGCCCGGGCCGGGGGCGGGGGGCTTGGCTGGGCAAGATCAACGGGGAGGGGCAGGCGCATGGCTTCGATGCTCGACGGGTGTACGCCCTGGCCGGAGGAGTTCGTCGATTATTACTGGGCGGCCGGCCATTGGCAGGGCAACACCCTGGACAACCTGCTGCGCGGCTGGGCCCTCCAGTACGGGCCGCGCACCGCGCTCGTGCACGGCGCCACCCGGCTCACGTACGCCCAGCTGAACCGGCGCGTGGACCGGATGGCCGCCGGGTTCCGGGGGCGGGGGCTGCGGCCCGGGATGCGGGTGGTCGTCCAGCTGCCGAACGTGCCCGAGTTCCACGTCGTCGCCTTCGCCCTGATGCGGGCCGGGTTGGTCCCCGTGTTCTGCCCGCTCTCCTGCCGTGAGCCCGAGGTGCCCGAGCTCGTGCGGCTCACCCAGGCCGTCGGCTACGTCGGCCCCGCCACCCACGAGGGCTTCGACCACACGGGGATGGCCGCCCGGATCGCGGCCGAGTGGCCCTTCCTGCGGCGGGTGTTCACCTACGAGACGCCCGGTACGGAGTCCCCGTACGGCGGCCTCACCACCGACCCGTCCAACTGCCAGTACGCCCCCCTGGCCTCCCTCGACGCCCCGCCGTACCCGGCGCTCCCGCTCGACGCCGGCCGGGTGGCGTTCCTGCTGCCCTCGGGGACCGGCGGGCTCGTGCCGCGGACCCACAACGACTACGCCCACCAGGTGACGGCCGCCGCGGAGCTGCTCGGGCTCACCGAGGAGGACGTCTACCTCGCCGCCCTGCCCGCCGACGCCGACCTCGCCCTCGGCGGCCCCGGGGCCCTCGGCGCGTTCTCGGCCGGCGGCACCGTGGTCCTGACCGACACCCCGGACCCCGCCGACTGCCTCCCGGCCCTGGCCCGGGAACGGGCGACCGTCGCCGCCCTCACCCAGGACACCGCCCGGCGCTGGCTCGACGCCGATCCGGCGCAGGCTGCCGGGCTGCGCCTCGTCCAGCTCTCCGGGGCGCCGCCGGACCGGACCGTCGCGGAACGGCTCGGCACGGCCCTGGGCTGCCAGGTCCAGCAGGTCTTCGGCCTGCCGGAGGGCCTCCTCACCCTCACCCGCCCGTCCGACCCGGCGGCCCCCGCCCTCGCCACCCACGGCCGCCTCCTCTCCCCGGACGACCAGGCCCGCCTGGTCGACCCCGCGGGCGCCCCGGTCCCCGACGGCACGACGGGCGAACTCCTCACCCGGGGCCCGCACACGGTCCGCGGCTACTACCACGCCCCGGAGCGCGACACCCGCTCCTTCACCCCCGACGGCTACCTCCGCACCGCCCACCTCGCCCACCGCACCCCGGACGGCGCCCTGGTGGTGACGGGCCGCCGGGACGACGGGGACTAGGTTCAGCGGGTGGGTGGGGCGATCGCGAAGACGGCTCCGGTGCCGGCCCCCGCGTAGACCATCCGGTCGATCACCGTGAATTCCGCGCGGTCCTGAAAACCCCCACCACCGATGGGTGCATTGAGGTCCCGGCGGGCCGCGCTCTGCCAGAGGACCTTGCCGGTGGCGACTTCCACGCAGGTGATGCGCCCGTTGTCCGCGAGGCTGTACAGGCGGCCGTCGGCGACGACGGGCAGGGAAGGCGAGTCGCTCCCCGTCTCCGCGGTCCACGTCTGGCGTGCGGTCGACATGTCGTAGGAGGCCAGCTTGCCGTCCGCCCGGCTGAGATAGAGCGTGTTGCCCTGTACGAAGGCATTGGCCGACGGAGTGTCCTGGAGGGGAACGCGCGAGATCCGTCCGTCCGCGACGGTGACCCGGACGAGGGTCTGCCCCACACGGTTCCGGCCTTGTGCGTCCATCACATTGACGAGGAACGAGAGGGAGTTCCGATCGGCCGCGAGGGTTTCCGTGAAGCCCTCGAGCGTGGTGACCACCCTCGCGGTGGCCAAGGTGACGGGATCGAGGGCTGCGATGGAAGTGGTGAACACCTTTCCGTCACTGCTCCGGTCCAGCAGGAGAAGGGTGCCGTCCTCGCCTTCGAAGAGGTACCACTCCATGCCGGTCATGGACCTGGTCGCAACCACCTTCCCGGTCCGCAGGTCCCTGCGCTCGATCCCGCTGCCGTTCATCAGAACCACCGTTGACGCGTGCACATGGACGTAACCAGCACTCGGTGACATAGCCGCAGACCAAAGCTGTTTGCCCGTCTTCGCATCGAGTCCCGTCAGCTTGCTCCGGTCCTTGCCCGAGACCAGAACCGTCTCCTGTGCGAGCTCCACGACGTCGCCACTCCCGTGCCACACGACCTGTCCCGAGGTCTTGTCGATGCGTTCGACAGTGCCGTTCGTGCTACAGAGGAGGATGTCGCCGGCGCCGCTGCACTGGGGGTGCTGGCCGGGCTTTCTGTCCGGGTCGGTGGAGTTTTTCTGCCACAACGCCCATCCTTGCGGCCGTAGGGCCGCCACCGGTTCGACGGCCGGGCCTGCCGGCCGCTGCGATGCGCTGGCCGGGGGCGTCACCTTCGCTCCGCCGCGGTCTCCTCCCGGACCGATGGCCCACACCACCGGCACCGCCGCACCGGCCAGGACCACCCCTGCGGCCAGCAGGGAGGTGCGCCTGCTGGGTCGCCGGGTCCGCCCGTGCACCTCGTCCCGGGGTGCCCCCCTCTTCGGCGGGCCTGGCAGCGGCCCGGCCGTTCCCGCCCCGCTCCCATGGAGCAGGGTGAGCAGCTCCGCCGGAGAAGGGCGTTCGGCCGGGTCCTTGTGCAGGCACTGCCCGACCACGGCGCGTAGGGGTGACGGCATTCCATCGATGTCCGGTTCGTCCTGGACGATCTTCATGGCGACCGCTATGGGAGGGGTACCGGTGCCGCCGTCGAATGGTCCCCGGCCCGTCGCGGCGTAGGCGAGGACGCCGCCCAGCGCGAACACATCGGCTGCCGTGCCCACCTGGTGGGGCGTGCTCAGCTGTTCGGGCGCCATGAAGGAGATGGTGCCGAAGATGCTGCCGGACCGGGTCAGGGGGGTGGCGTTCAGTACGCGGGCGACTCCGAAGTCGATGACCCGGGGGCCGTCGTCCGTCAGCAGGACGTTGCTCGGTTTGAGGTCGCGGTGGACGAGCTCGGCCCGGTGTATGTCGCGCAGGGCCTCGGCCAGGCCCCGCCCCAGTTGCCAGATGGCCTCCTCGCCCAGGGGGCCTTCCTTGCCGACCTGTTCCGAGAGTGTCGGAGCATCGAAGTACTGCGTGGCCATCCACGGAGGATCGGCCTCGGCGTCGGCGCCCACCACGGGGGCCGTGAACGCCCCGCTCACCCGCCTCGCCGCCTGGATCTCATGACGGAACCGGGCGCGGTAGTCACCGTCGTATGCGAATTCCTGGCGGATCACCTTCAGGGCGACGTGTCGGCCCGACGGTGATAACGCCAGGTAGACGACACCCATGCCGCCGGCGCCGATGCGACGTTCCACACGGTATTCCCCCACTGCTGAAGGCGTGTTCTCGACTTGCCAGCCCAAGACTCCCCCTAGGACGGCCCCGCGATGCCGTGAGCCGCCTATTGTCCATCTGCCAACGATGAGGACGGTCCGCCCCGACTCCCCAGCGGAAGATGCGGATGCCAGCTCATTCTGCATGTCGTCCGGGGTGTTGCCGCCGGCAGAGGCGCCCCGGGCCGGCCGTTTTCCGCAGGGACGGGTCAGACCGTGAGCATGGAGGGTATCCAGTGGGCGGCGCAGGACCGTAGCTGGGGGTCGGTCAGGCAGTCGCCGCCGCGCGTGCCGGTGTGCCTCCACGTCGGCGTACTTGTCCACGGGGCGGTACCAGAACAGGCAGTCCTGCTGGTCCCGCAGGAACCGGACCAGGAAGGCCCGCGCTTCGACCGGACGGGGCAGCGGTTCGGAGGTGTCGGTGCCAGTGCCGGTGCAGCAGGAGGTGGTGCGGGCTGCCGTGGAAGGCGCTCAAGTCCGCCGGGCAGGCTCAGGCTGAGTGCGGCGAGTGCCTCCGCCGCTGCTCGGAGGGACGCGGTCCGTTCGGGCAGCGCTCGCCCTGCCCCCACCTCCGGGGAGGCCGCCGCGGCAGTCGAAGGCGCCGGTGTACCGGGAAGGGTCGGGCGGGGCAGGCTGCCGTCGTCGGACATCTCGAACCGCCCTGCTGGTGACTGTGCGTGAGTCATTCCAGCATCGCACCAGCACTGATAGTGGGCCGTACGGGGCCGACGGGGCGTCGGCTAGTCCGACGAGCGGGTCCAGCCGGTCGGTTCGAGGCGGGTGGCGTCGGTGGGGCGGTCTTCGGAGAAGAGGAGGGCCCGGGGTTCGGAGACGCGGATGACGTCCACGTAGACGCCGCGGCCCACGTAGCGGCCGGTCGCCGTGTGGCGGAAGCGGAGCCTGACCTGGCGGCCCGCCCAGGTGGGGAGGGGGGCCTCCAGGCGGTGCCAGACCCGGCCCGACCAGCCGCCCGCCGAGCCCTCGGGCCACTGCTCCGGGGCGCCGCCCGTGGTGCGGACCGTCGAGAACGGGACGGGCCGCCAGGTGGTGCCGTCCGCCGAGGCCTCCAGGTGGAAGGCCCCGGCCCCGGGGACGGTGTCCCACCAGACCGCGCAGCGCAGCCGGGCCTCGGCGGTGGCCGGGGTCAGCGGGGGGAGGGTGAGGGTGCCCGAGCCGCCGGTCTCCATGCCGGAGAACCACGCCGGGCCGCCGTGCCTCGTGCGGACCGGGACGGCCCGGGCGAAGCGGTTGCCGGTGGCCACGCGGGGCGCGCTGCCGGCCCGCCAGGTGCGGACGGGGTGCACGGAGTTGCCGAGGAGGATCAGGAAGGAGTCGGTGGAGGGGTCGAGGACCAGGGAGGTGCCGGTGAAGCCGGTGTGGCCGGCCGAGTGGGGGGTGGCCATGGCGCCCATGTACCAGTGCTGGTAGAGCTCGAAGCCGAGGCCGTGGTCGTCGCCGGGGAAGGCGGTGTTGAAGTCGGTGAAGAGGAGTTCGACGGAGGCGGGGCGCAGGATGCGGCGGCCGGCGTAGGCCCCGCCGTCGAGGAGGGCGCGGGAGAGGACGGCGAGGTCCCAGGCGGTGCCGAAGACCCCGGCGTGGCCCGCGACCCCGCCGAGGGCGTACGCGTTCTCGTCGTGTACCTCGCCCCAGACGAGGCCCCGGTCCAGGCCCGACCACGGCGGACGCTGCACCTCGGTGGCGGCGATGGCGCGGCGCCAGGCGCGCGGGGGGTTGTAGCGAGTGCGGTGCATCCCGAGCGGAGCGGTGATCTCGTCGTGGATCAGGGTGTCCAAAGTGCGGCCGGTGATCCGTTCCAGGAGCAGCTGGAGGGTGATGAGGTTGAGGTCCGAGTAGCGGTACACCGTCCCGGGGGTGTCCTGGGGGCGCACCGACCACAGCAGCCTCAACTGCCCCTCGCGGGTGGACTCCTGGTAGAAGGGCGCCCAGGAGCGGAGCCCGGAGGTGTGCGTCAGCAGCTGCCGGACGGTGACGGCCTCCTTGCCGCCGCCGGTGAACTCCGGCAGATACCGGTCCACGGTGGCCTCCAGCTCCAGCCGGCCCCGCTCCATCTGCTGCACGGCGACGATGGAGGTGAACAGCTTGCTGAGGGAGGCCAGGTCGAAGACGGTGTCCTCGGCCATGGCGATCCGCTCGGCGGCCGGGAACTCCCGGGGCCGGTCGGTGCGGCCGTCGTAGTCCGCGTACCGGACGGCGTCCCCCATGGCCCGGTGGAGCGCGACCGTGCGGCCGCGGCCCGCGAGGACCACCGCGCCGGCGTAGTAGGGGTGTTCGGGGGAGGGCCCGAGGAAGCGGCGGGCCTCGTCGGCCACCCCCTCCAGGTGCCGCTCCAGCAGTCCGGCCTGCCGCGCGGACCCGTACCGCAGCCGCAGCCCCTGGAGCGCCCGCCGCTCGGCCGCCCCGGCGGACCCGCCCGGCAGCGCGGCGTGCAACACGAACACCCCGCCGAGCGCGAGCAACCGCGCCCCAAGCCGCCGCCGACTCAGCGCGGGACCGGGCCGGTTTCCTTCCCCGTGGCCCTTCCCGCACCTGATCCCGCCCCCTGTGCCGACGCCGACCCGCCCCTCGGCCCCGTCCCCGGTCTCGGCCCCGGTCCCGGTCCTGGCCCCGGCCCGGGCATCGGCGTCGGTCCGGCCCGTGCCTCCGGCCACAACCCCGGCCCTGGCCCCGGCCACAACCCCGGCCGTGGCCTTGGCGCCTGTCCAGGCTCGGGCCTCGTTGCCGGCCCCGGCCCCGGTCCTGGCCCCGGCCCCGGCCCCGGTCCTGGCCCCGGCTTCTGCCGCGCCTGGGGCTTCCGCCACGGTTCGGGCTTTGCTTCGAGTTGTGGCTCCGGCCCCGGGCCCCGCCAAGCCCCCGGCCTCGGCCCCGGGCCCCGCCAAGCCCCCGGCCCCTGCCCTGGGCCCCGCCAAGCCCCCGGCCCCTGCCCCGGGTCCCGCCGAGGCGCCGGACCCGGCTCTCGGTGCTGCCGGGATTCGCGCTTCGGCGCGGGTTCCGGGCTCGGGCTTGTGCCGGGGCTCGGGTTCGGGCGTGGTCCCGGTCCGGGTTTCGGTCCGGGTGGTCGTGTCGTCGGGTGACGGTTCGTTCGCCTTTGCGTCCGCCCCCGTGGGTGCCGCCATGATCGGCCCTCCTGTCCGCTCCGAACTGCCCGCCGTGCGCCGTTCGTCCACGGCTCCGGTTCGCCGTTCGCCGTTCGCCGTTCGCCGCTCGGCGGTCATCGGCCGGGCCGCCCGGCGGGGCGGTCTCGGGGTCCGTTGCCGGCCGGGCGGTCGTGAGCCCGTCCGCCGAAGCGACGCCGCAGGCGTTCCGCACGCTACTGGGTATCTGCCCCTCCGCCGGGCACCCTCCGCACGGGGCGGCCCGGAAGAATCTGACACCGCATCAGAAAATCTCTTCCCTCGGCCGCCCCGCTGCGGCATCCTCACGCGCATGGAGACGGAGCTCAGCAAGAAACTGGGAGTCGAGCACGCCATCTTCGGCTTCACGCCCTTCCCGGCGGTAGCCGCTGCCATCACCCGCGCAGGCGGGTTCGGCGTCCTCGGTGCGGTCCGCTACACCGCACCCGACGACCTCAAGCGCGACCTCGACTGGATGCAGGCGCACACCGACGGCAAGCCCTACGGCCTCGACGTCGTCATGCCCGCCAAGAAGGCCGTCGACGGCATCAGCGAAGCCGACATCGAGGCGATGATCCCGGCCGCACACCGCGCCTTCGTCCGCGACACGCTCGCCAAGCACCAGGTGCCCGAGCTCGCCGAGGGAGAGGCCTCCGGCTGGCGGATCACCGGCTGGATGGAGCAGGTCGCCCGCAACCAGCTCGACGTCGCCTTCGACTACCCCATCAAACTCCTGGCGAACGCCCTCGGTTCCCCGCCCGCCGACGTCATCGCGCGCGCCCACGACCACGGGGTCCTCGTCGCCGCCCTCGCCGGCAGCGCCAAGCACGCCCGCCGCCACGCCGAGGCCGGCATCGACATCGTCGTCGCCCAGGGCTACGAGGCCGGCGGCCACACCGGGGACATCGCCACCATGGTCCTGGTCCCCGAGGTCGCCGAGGCGGTCGCCCCGCTCCCGGTCCTCGCCGCCGGCGGCATCGGCAGCGGCGAGCAGATCGCCGCCGGGCTCGCCCTCGGCGCCCAGGGCGTCTGGCTGGGCTCGCTCTGGCTGACCACCACCGAGGCCGAACTCCACTCCCGCGCCCTCACCGACAAGCTCCTCGCCGCCGGTTCCGGCGACACCGTCCGCTCCCGCGCCCTCACCGGCAAGCCCGCCCGCCAGCTGCGCACCGAGTGGACCGACGCCTGGGACGACCCGGCCGGGCCCGGCGCCCTGCCCATGCCGCTCCAGGGCCTGCTGGTCGCGGAGGCCGTCTCCCGGATCCAGAAGTACGAGGTCGGCCCGCTGCTCGGCACCCCCGTCGGCCAGATCGTCGGCCGGATGAACACCGAACGCAGCGTCCAGGCCGTCTTCGACGAGCTCACCGGCGGCTTCGAGCGCGCCATCGACCGCATCGACCGCATCGCCGGCCGGACCCGAGAGGTGTGAAACCGCATGAGTGACCAGCCGCAGCCCCAGCCCCCCAACGGCTTCTGGGCGCAGGCCGCCGCATCCCCCGGGCGCACCGTCCTCGTCACCCCCGAAGGCGAGGAGTGGTCCGCCGGACGGCTGCACGCCGACGTCAACCGCCTCGTCCACGGCCTGCGCGCCGCCGGGATGGAGGAGGGCGACGCCTTCGCCGTCGTCCTGCCCAACGGCGTCGAGTTCTTCACCGCCTACCTGGCCGCCTCCCAGGCCGGCTTCTACCTCGTCCCGGTCAACCACCACCTCGTCGGCCCCGAGATCGCCTGGATCGTCGCCGACTCCGGCGCCAAGGTGCTCATCGCCCACGAGCGCTTCGCCGAGGCCGCCACAGCCGCCGCCGACGAGGCGGGACTGCCCGGGGAGCACCGCTACGCCGTGGGAGCCGTGCCGGGCTTCCGCCCGTACGCCGCGCTCCTCGACGGGCGGAGCGCCGAGCCCCCGGCCGGGCGCACCCTCGGCTGGGTCATGAACTACACCTCCGGCACCACCGGGCGCCCGCGCGGCATCCGCCGCCCCCTGCCCGGCAAGCTCCCGGAGGAGACCTACCTCGGCGGGTTCCTCGGCATCTTCGGGATCCGCCCCTTCGACGGCAACGTCCACCTGGTCTGCTCGCCGCTCTACCACACGGCCGTGCTCCAGTTCGCGGGCGCGTCCCTGCACATCGGCCACCCGCTGGTGCTGATGGACAAGTGGGGCCCCGAGGAGATGCTGCGGCTGATCGACCGGCACGCCTGCACACACACCCACATGGTGCCCACCCAGTTCCACCGCCTCCTCGCCCTGCCGCAGCGGACGAAGGACGCCTACGACGTCTCCTCCATGCGGCACGCCATCCACGGCGCCGCCCCCTGCCCCGACCACGTCAAACGGGCGATGATCGACTGGTGGGGCCGGTGCGTGGAGGAGTACTACGCGGCCAGCGAGGGCGGCGGGGCCTTCGCCACCGCCGAGGACTGGCTGAAGAAGCCGGGAACCGTCGGCAAGGCCTGGCCGATCAGCGAGCTCGCCATCTACGACGACGAGGGCAACCGGCTGCCGGCCGGCGAACTCGGCACCGTCTACCTGAAGATGAACACCGGCGGCTTCAGCTACCACAAGGACGAGGGCAAGACGAAGAAGAACCGCATCGGCGACTTCTTCACCGTCGGCGACCTCGGCCTGCTCGACGAGGAGGGCTACCTCTTCCTCCGCGACCGCAAGATCGACATGATCATCTCGGGCGGGGTGAACATCTACCCGGCCGAGATCGAGTCCGCCCTCCTCACCCATCCGGCGGTCGCGGACGCCGCGGCCTTCGGCATCCCGCACGACGGCTGGGGCGAGGAGGTCAAGGCCGTCGTCGAACCCGCCGAGGGCTTCGAGGCGGGGGAGGCGCTCGCCGCCGAGATCCTGCACCACTGCGAGGGGCGGCTGGCCGGCTACAAGCGCCCGAAGTCGGTCGACTTCATCGAGACGATGCCCCGCGATCCCAACGGCAAGCTCTACAAGCGCCGCCTGCGCGACCCCTACTGGGAGGGCCGCGCACGCGCGCTGTGACGCGAGGGGCGCGTCACAGCGCGCGTCACATGCCGTGTGACCGTGTGACACACCGCGTCACATGCCGACGGTCCCGTCGATCCGCTCCCGCAGCAGATCGGCGTGGCCGTTGTGGCGCGCGTACTCCTCGATCATGTGGATCAGCACCCACCGCAGCGAGACCTTGCCCCGCCAGGGGGACTCACCCTCGACGTCCAGACCGGGTGCCCCGGCGGCGAACCGCTCCGCGAACCCCACCTCCTCGCGCCAGGCCGCCCAGGCCTCCTCCGCCGCCTCGGGACCGGACACCGCGCCCTCGAAGTCCCCGTCCGGATCGGCGGCCGAGGAGAAGCGCGGCTCCACGTCCTGCCCGTCCAGCACCACCCGGAACCACTGCCGCTCCATATCGGCCAGATGGCGGACCAGGCCCAGCAGCGAGAGCGTCGACGGTTCCACCGACCGCCGGGACAACTCCTCGTCCAGTCCGGCGCACTTGAGTTCCAGCGTCGTGCGCTGGGCCGCCAGCATCGACAGCAGCATCGGCCTCTCGTCGCCCGTCGCCGGGCCCTCGAACCGGGTCCCGCTCCGCGCGGCCTCGATCAGTTCCGCTCGTCTCGTACGGTCGTCGCTCGTCATGTACGGATCATGAGCCATCCGGGGAGCCGCCCGGAAGCCCCGGTCCCCGCCCGGCCGGCGCCGGAGCGGACCGCCTGACGGAGCAGGTCCGAAATTTCGTGAGAAGTGCCACTCGGGGGCCCCGGACGCGCGCCTTGCGCCGCACCCGGGCGGCCGGTCTGGCAACTTGGCAGACATGAGTACGGCTACGCGCAGATCCCCCCTGACCGACTGGACCCTCCTGGTCCCCGTGGCGGCGCTCGTCGCGCTCGTCCTCAGCTGGGGGCGCGACCTGCCCGGAGCCCTGGTGGGGGTGGTCGCGCTGTGCCTGGCGGGCGCGGTCCTCGCCGCCGTCCACCACGCCGAGGTCGTGGCCCACCGCGTCGGCGAGCCCTTCGGCTCCCTCGTCCTCGCCGTCGCGGTCACGGTCATCGAAGTGGCCCTCATCGTCACCCTGATGGCCGACGGCGGCGACAAGACCGCCTCCCTCGCCCGCGACACCGTCTTCGCCGCCGTGATGATCACCTGCAACGGCATCGTCGGCCTGTCCCTGCTCGTCGGCGCCCTGCGCAACCGGGTCGCCGTCTTCAACGCCGAGGGCTCCGGTGCGGCCCTGGCCACCGTCGCGACCCTCGCCACGCTCAGCCTGGTCCTGCCGACCTTCACCACCAGCAAGCCCGGCCCCGAGTTCTCCAGCGCCCAGCTGACCTTCGCCGCCGTCGCCTCCCTCGCCCTCTACGGGCTGTTCATCGCCGTCCAGACCGTCCGCCACCGGGACTACTTCCTGCCCGTGGCCACCCCCAACGCCCCCGACGGCGACGACGAGCACGCCGAACCGCCCACCGCCCGCGCCGCCCTGACCAGCCTCGGCCTGCTGCTCGTGGCCCTCGTCGCGGTCGTCGGCAACGCCAAGGCCGTCTCCCCGACCATCGAGAAGGGCGTCGCGGACGCCGGCCTGCCGCACGCCGTCGTCGGTGTGATCATCGCCCTGCTCGTCCTGGCCCCGGAGACCCTCGCCGCCGTCCGGGCCGCCCGTCGCGACCGCGTCCAGACCAGCCTCAACCTGGGCTACGGCTCCGCCATCGCCAGCATCGGCCTGACCATCCCGGCCATCGCCCTGGCCTCCATCTGGCTGAAGGGCCCGCTGCTGCTCGGCCTCGGCCCCACCCACATGGTGCTGCTCACGCTGACCGTGGTGGTCGGCGCCCTCACCCTCGTGCCCGGCCGCGCCACCCTCCTCCAGGGCGGGGTCCACCTCGTCCTGCTCGCCGCCTACCTCTTCCTCGCCGTCAGTCCGTGACCGGTGGGAGCCCGCCGCACCGATCTTGACCCGGCGGCGCGGCGGGGCGAGGATCGCGCCATGACGCCAGTACGGCACCACACGGTCGACGGACTCCTGCGGGCCGCCGCGCGGCGGCACCCCGACCGGACGGCCCTGCGCTACCGGCAGCGGACCTGGACGTACGCGGAACTCGACGCGGCGGTCTCCACCGGCGCCGCCGTGCTGCGCGAGCGGTACGGACTGGCCCCCGGGGACCGCGTCGCGGCCTTCGCCCACAACTCCGACGCCTACCTGATCGCCTTCCTCGCCTGCGCCCGGGCCGGCCTCACGCACGTCCCGGTCAACCAGAACCTCACCGGCGAGGACCTCGCGCACATCCTCGGCGACTGCGCGAGCGCCCTGGTCCTCGCCGACCCCGGCCTCGCCGACCGGGTCCCCGAGGGGCACGCCGTACGGGCGCTGCGCGACGCCCCCGGCGCCTTCCTCGCGGAGCTGGCCGATCCCCGGCCCCACGAGGCCTCCTCGGACCCCTCGGCCGTGGTGCAGCTGCTGTACACCTCGGGGACCACGGCCCTGCCCAAGGGCGCCGTGATGACGCACCGGGCCCTGGCGCACGAGTACGAGAGCGCGATCGCCGCCCTGGACCTGGCCGAGGGGGACCGCCCCCTGCACTCCCTGCCGCTCTACCACTCGGCGCAGATGCACGTGTTCCTGCTGCCCTACCTGGCGGTGGGCGCGGACAACACCGTCCTGGACGGGCCGGTCGCCGAGGAGGTCTTCGACCTGGTCGAGGCGGGCCGGGCGGACAGCCTGTTCGCGCCGCCGACCGTGTGGATCGCCCTCGCCGACCACCCGCAGTTCGGGCGGCGGGAGCTCGGCGCACTCCGCAAGGCGTACTACGGGGCCTCGGTGATGCCCGTCCCGGTCCTGGAGCGGCTGCGGGAACGGCTGCCGGGGCTGGGCTTCTACAACTGCTTCGGGCAGAGCGAGATCGGCCCGCTGGCCACCGTGCTGGGACCGGACGAGCACGAGGGCCGGATGGAGTCCTGCGGGCGGCCGGTGCTGCACGTGCAGGCGAAGGTGGTCGACGAGGACGGCGCCGAGGTCCCCGACGGCACGGCGGGGGAGGTGGTGTACCGCTCGCCGCAGCTGTGCCTGGGCTACTGGAACGACGCCGAAGCCACCCGCAAGGCCTTCCGGGACGGCTGGTTCCGCTCCGGCGACCTCGCCGTCCGGGACGCGGAGGGCTACTTCACCGTCGTCGACCGGGTCAAGGACGTCATCAACTCGGGCGGGGTGCTCGTCGCCTCCCGCCAGGTGGAGGACGTGCTCTACGCCCATCCGGGCGTGGCCGAGGCGGCCGTCGTCGGCCTCCCCGACGAGCGGTGGATCGAGGCGGTGACGGCCGTCGTCGTCCCGCGCGGGGAGGTCACGGAGACCGAGCTGATGGCCTACGCCCGTGAACGGCTCGCCCACTTCAAGGCCCCCAAGCGGGTCCTGTTCGTGGAAGCCCTGCCGCGCAACGCCAGCGGCAAGATCCTCAAGCGGGAGCTCCGGGACCGCCTCGGCGCCGCCTGACGCCCCGCCGGAGGCCGGGCCCGCGCGGTGCGGGGCCCGGCCCGGCGCGTGCGGTCAGGCGTCGAAGTCGGTGCCCCGGCTGACGGACTCCCAGGTGCGGGCCTCCTCGCGGGTGGCGTCGGCGTGCGCGAGGATCGCGTCGAGGGCGTCGTTGCCCAGGGGCAGCCGCAGCGGAGTCTCCGGCGCGTCCAGGGCGGCCAGGATCGCGGCGGCGGCCTTGACCGGGTCCCCGGGCTGCTTGCCGTCGCTGTCGGGCAGGCCGGTGCGCACCGCGCCCACGGTGTCCGCGTAGGCGGGCAGGGCGCCGGCCGACAGCTGGAGGGCGGCGCCGCCCGCGAAGCCCGTACGGAAGGAGCCGGGCTCCACGATCAGCGTCTTGATCCCGAACGGCGCGACCTCGCCGCGCAGGGCCTCGGTGAGGCCCTCCAGGGCGAACTTCGTCGCCGAGTAGGCGCCGGCGCCCGGGAAGGACAGCCGGCCGCCCATGCTGCTCATCTGTACGATCGCCCCGGACTTGCGCGCGCGCATGTGCGGCAGCACGGCGCGGATCAGCGCGGCCGGGCCGAAGAAGTGCAGGTCCATCAGATCGCGCAGCTCGGCCTCGGAGGTCTCCTCGACCGCTCCGATCAGGCCCCGGCCGGCGTTGTTGACGAGGACGTCGATCCGGCCGAACCGGTCCACGGCCTCGGCGACGACCTGTTCGGCCCGCCCCGTGTCGGTCGCGTCCGCCGCGACCGGGACGAGCCGCTCCGGGTGGGCGGCGGCCAGGTCGGCCAGGGCGGCGGGCCGGCGGGCCGTCGCGACGACCGTGTCCCCGGCCGCGAGCGCGGCTTCCGCGAGGGTCCGTCCGAAGCCCGAGGACGCTCCGGTGATCAGCCATACCCGCCCGACGGCGAGATCCTGCGCAGACATCAATCCCCCTGATATCAAACGGTGTTGTGGGTGGTACGGCGTGATCCTGCCATGCGCGCGCCCGCCTTGCTCACTCCTGTCCCGGATCATGAGAAGGGTCCTCGCCGGAGCTGAGGATTCCGCCGGACCGAAGTCGCCGCAGGGTGAGGTGCTCGTGCGCCAGACGGCCGACCAGGGCCCCTCCGTAGACCACGAATCCGACACCGACCAGCCAGGACTGGACGACCAGCAGCGTGCCGAACGGGCCGTACGTGACCGCGTTGGAGGCGATCAGGGGGGAGAACACCAACTGGGAGAAGACCCGCAGGCCCAGCAGTCCGACACTGGTCGCCACCGCGCCGGGGAACAGGGCGGCCCAGCGCACCCGCCCGCCCAGCAGCAGCCGTCCGGAGCTCCAGAAGAACAGGCAGGTGCCGACCAGGTCGCTGATGGTGCCCACGACCGCCCCCGCCGTGTCGGCGGAGGGCGCCGGGATCCCGACGAGCAGGGCCAGGTAGCAGACCAGCAGGGCCAGCCACACCACATGCCGCCACATGGTGTGCCAGCGGGCGGTCGGCAGGTCCCACACCTTCTCGTAGCCGGTCTGCACGGCGGAGCCGAAGGTCAGCCCGAACACCGCCAGGGCCGCCAGTCCGAAGGCCGTCGTCCGCTCCAGGGCCAGGTCGGCCGCCCCGAACAGCAGCTCGACCTTGGCCCGGGAGGCGGCCGTGACCCCGAGGGCCTGGCCCAGCCAGCGGCCGAAGCCCGAGCCGCTGCCCGGCGCGGCCGCCGCCACGACCACCAGCAGGGGCACGAGGGTGAGGAACCCGAGGGCGGCGAAGCCCATCGCCCGGTGCATCAGTTCGATCTCGCGGCCCCGGCTCCAGGCCAGCCCGGCGGGGGAGGCCAGGAGCCGGTCGTGCAGCTGCCGGAAGATCGAGGTCACACCCCATCCCCTACCCGGACCTGCCCGGCGGGTCCCGGAAGCCGCGCCGAAGTGGGGCCGAAGGGGTGGCCCCGCCGACCGCGCCTCCCGCGGCTCACTGCTCCCCGGGCGCCTCCCCGGTCTCGCGCAGGTCCTTGATCCGCTTGATCTTGCCGACCGAGCGCTCCAGGCTCTCCGGCTCCACCACCTCCACGCCGACGGACACCCCGACCCCCTCCTTGACGGCCCGCCCCAGCTCCGCGGCCGCGGCCCTGCGCTGACCGGCGTCGGCCTCCCGGCGCGCCTCCACCCGTACCGTGAGGGCGTCCAGCCGCCCCTCGCGGGTCAGCCGCAGCTGGAAGTGCGGGGCCAGGGCGGGGATGCGCAGGAGTATCTCCTCGATCTGGGTCGGGTAGAGGTTCACCCCGCGCAGGATGATCATGTCGTCGCTGCGGCCCGTGACCTTCTCCATCCGGCGGAACGCGGGCCGGGCCGTCCCCGGCAGCAGCCGCGTCAGGTCCCGGGTGCGGTAGCGGATCAGGGGCATGGCCTCCTTGGTGAGGGAGGTGAAGACGAGCTCGCCGAGCTCGCCGTCGGGCAACACGGCACCGGTCAGCGGGTCGATCACCTCCGGGTAGAAGTGGTCCTCCCAGATGTGCAGCCCGTCCTTGTGCGAGGCGAACTCCTGCGCCACGCCCGGTCCCATCACCTCCGACAGGCCGTAGATGTCGACGGCGTCGATGCCCAGCCGGTCCTCGATCTCCCGGCGCATCTCCTCGGTCCAGGGCTCCGCGCCGAAGACCCCCGTGCGCAGGGAGGTCGAGCGCGGGTCGATGCCCTGGCGCTCCATCTCGTCGAGCAGGGTGAGCATGTAGGAAGGGGTCACCATGATGACCTCCGGGCGGAGGTCCTGGATCAGTCTGACCTGGCGGTCCGTCATGCCACCGGAGGCGGGGACGACCGTACAGCCCAGCCGCTCGGCCCCGTAGTGGGCGCCGAGGCCGCCGGTGAACAGGCCGTATCCGTAGGCGATGTGCACGATCTGGCCGGGCCGGGCACCCGCGGCGCGCAGCGACCGCGCGACGACGTCGGCCCAGGCGGCGAGGTCCCCGTCGGTGTAGCCCACCACCGTGGGCCGGCCGGTGGTGCCGCTGGAGGCGTGCAGCCGGCGGACGTCGGTGCGGGGGACGGCGAACATCCCGAAGGGGTACTGCCCGCGCAGGTCGGCCTTGGTGGTCGGCGGGAAGAGGGCCAGGTCGGCCAGGGAGCGGCAGTCGTCGGGATGCACCCCCGCCTTGTCGAAGGCCTCGCGGTAGAAGGGCACGCGGTCGTAGACCCGGTGCAGGGTCGCCCGCAGCCGCTTGAGCTGGAGCGCGGCCAGTTCGTCGGGGCCGAGCAGCTCCGCCTCGTCGCGCGGCGCGCCGAAGTCCTGCCACCCCTCGTGCCCTCCCTGCCCTCCCTGATCTCCGCCGTTGCCGATTGCCGTGTGCGCCGCCATTGCCGTCACCTCACCGAGGACCAACCACCCCAACCGAACGTTCATTCGGTAGATTGCCCGAGCCCGACCCGCAAATCAATGACTCGAACGAGTGATCGTCTGCTGGGATGGGTCCATGCATGTATTCACCACGTACGATGGGACCGAACTCGCCTACCACGTCCAGGGTGACGGCGAGCCGCTGATCTGCCTGCCGGGAGGGGCCATGCGGGCCTCCCGCTACCTCGGCGACCTCGGCGGACTGACCGCCGGGCGCCGGCTCGTCCGGCTCGACCTGCGCGGCACGGGCGACTCCGCGACACCGGCGGACGAGGCCACGTACCGAGTCGACCACCAGGTGGCGGACGTCGAGGCGCTCCGCGTCCACCTGGGGCTGGAACGCCTGGACCTCCTCGGCCACTCGGCGGCCGGCAACCTCGCCATGCTGTACGCGGCCGCGCACCCCGAACGGGTGGGACGCCTCGTCCTGGTCACCCCCACCCCGTGGGCCGTCGGCCTCCACATCACCGCCGAACACCACCTGGCCGCGGCCCGCATGCGCCCCGCCGGCGAGCCGTACGACTCGGCGTCCGAGGCCCTCCGGCGGCTGCTGGCGGGCGAGGGCGCCGAGGGGGACCGGGACCTCGCCGCCCCGCTCTTCCACGGGCGCTGGGACGCCGCCGCCCGGGCCCACCACGCGGCCGGGGCGGCGGAGCGCAACGACAAGGCCTCGTTGGCCTTCGCCGCCGACGGGGCCTTCGACCCGCCCGCCACCCGCGCCGCCCTGGGGCGGTTCCCGCGGGAGGTGCTGGTCCTCGCGGGCGAACTGGACGGCAGCCCGCCGCCGGCGCTCGCGGCGCGACTGGCGGAGGTCTTCCCCGCCGGCGTCCTCGACATCCAGTCCGGCGCCGCGCACTTCCCCTGGCTGGACGACGCCCCCCGCTTCGCGACCCGGGTCGAACACTTCCTGACGACGGGCACCTGACCGGGGCGCCCGGCGCCGAGCCGAGTGGGCGGCTGCCCGAAGCCGGGGCAGGGGAGCCGGCCCTCTGGCCGATGCCCCGGCGACCGTGCGCGCCGCCCGTCAGGCGCCCGTGTCCGCCGCCGTGGCCACCGTCTTCGCCCAGCGGTAGTCCGCCTTGCCGCTCGGTGAGCGCTGGATCGCCGGGGTGATCACCAGCTGGCGCGGGATCTTGTACCCCGCCAGCCGGGTCCGGCAGTGCCGCTGGATCTCCTCCAGCGTGGGCCGCGGCGCCCCCGCGCGTACCTGCACCACCGCGGCCACGTGGTTGCCCCAGGTCGGGTCCGGGACGCCCGCCACCAGGGCGTCGTAGACGTCCGGATGGGACTTCAGGGCCTGCTCGACCTCCTCCGGGTACACCTTCTCGCCCCCGGTGTTGATGCACTGCGAGCCCCGCCCGAGGACGGTGACGATGCCCTCCTCGTCGACCGTCGCCATGTCGCCCAGCAGCACCCAGCGTTCGGCGCCCTTCCGGAAGAAGGTCTCCGCCGTCTTCGCCGGGTCGTTGTAGTAGCCCAGCGGAACGTGCCCGCGCTGCGCGAGCCGTCCCGGCACGCCCACCGCCACCGGCTCGTGCGTCACCGGGTCCACCACCTGCGTACGGTCGTTGACCTGGAGCCGGAAGCCCTTCTCCGGGCCGGAGTCGTCGGTGGCCCGCCCGTTCGAACCCGACTCCGACGAGCCGAAGTTGTTCAGCAGCACCACGTTCGGCACGAGCCGCTGGAACTCGGCGCGCACCGATTCCGACATGATCGCCCCCGAGGAGGAGACGCTGAACAGGGAGGACAGGTCCGTCCCGCGCAGCGGCCCGTTCAGGGCGTCGATCAGCGGCCGGAGCATCGCGTCGCCCACCAGCGACACGCTCGACACCTTCTCCTTCTCGATGGTGCGCAGCACCTCCTCCGGCGCGTACTTGCGGTGGATCACCACCCGCTGGCCGTAGTTGAAGGCGATGAACGAGGTGAGGGTGGAGGTGCCGTGCATCAGCGGCGGGGCCGGGAAGAAGGTCAGGCCCGCGCCGCGCGCCGCGACCCGCTCCGCCAGCTCCTCGGGCCGCTTGACGGGCTCTCCCGAGGGTTCCCCGCCGAACAGCCCCGCGAAGAACAGGTCCTCGGCCCGCCACATCACGCCCTTGGGCATGCCGGTCGTGCCGCCGGTGTAGATGATGAACAGGTCGTCCGGGCTGCGCGGCGGGAACCCGCGCTCCGGGGAGCCGGCCGCCTCGGCGTCCCCGTACGCCACCGGCGCGATCGCCGGCTCCGGCGCGCCGGGGGGCGTCGCGCCCACCCGGACCAGGTGGCGCAGCCGCGGGGTCTGGGGGAGCGCGGCCGCGACCCGTTCGGTGAACTCGCCCTCGAAGACGAGCGCGGCGAGGTCGGCGTCGTTGTAGAGGTAGACCAGTTCCTCCTCCACGTACCGGTAGTTGACGTTCACCGGGACCAGGCGGGCCTTGAGGCAGGCCAGGACGGTCTGGAGGTACTCGACGCCGTTGTAGAGGTGCAGCCCCACGTGCTCGCCGGGGGTCAGGCCGCTGTCCGTGAGGTGGTGCGCGACGCGGTTCGCGGCCGCGTCCAGCTCCGCGTACGTCAGGCGGCGCTCGGCGCCGGTCCCGGGGTGGTCCACGTACACCAGCGCCTCGCGGTCGGGCACCACGTCCACGACCGACTCGAACAGGTCGGCAAGGTTGTACTCCACCGTTCCTCCTCCTGACCCGGACCGGGCGGCCGGTCTGCTCGGCGGTCATTAGAGCGGCGCCCGGCGCAACTGGGAAGGGCGCGCGCCAAAAAACTGACTGGGCGTCAGAAAACCCTTGTACTGCACCGGGCCCTCCTGCAACCTGTTCTAGGTCTCGAGACGGGAGGACGGCAATGGGTGGGACGGAACACCTCACCGTGGACCGGCAGGGCGCCACGCTGGTGCTCACGATGAACAGGCCGGAGGCGAAGAACGCGCTCTCGCTTCCGCTGCTCGTGGGGCTGTACGACGGCTGGCTGGAGGCGGACGCGGACGACGGGATCCGCTCGGTGGTCCTCACCGGCGCGGGCGGGGACTTCTGCGCCGGCATGGACCTCAAGGCGCTGGCCGGGAAGGGCATGGCGGGCGACCACTACCGCGACCGCCTCAAGGCCGACCCCGACCTCCACTGGAAGGCGATGCTCCGTCACCACCGGCCGCGCAAACCGGTGATCGCGGCGGTGGAGGGCTACTGCGTGGCGGGCGGCACCGAGATCCTCCAGGGGACCGACATCCGGGTCGCCGGCGCCGGGGCGACCTTCGGGCTGTTCGAGGTCAGGCGGGGGCTGTTCCCGATCGGCGGCTCCACGGTACGGCTGCCCCGGCAGATCCCGCGCACGCACGCCCTGGAGATGCTGCTCACCGGCCGGCCGTACTCGGCGGAGGAGGCGGAGCGGATCGGGCTCGTGGGGCGGGTGGTCCCGGCGGGGACGGCCCTGGAGGCGGCGCTGGAGACCGCCGAACGGATCAACGCGTGCGGGCCGCTGGCCGTCGAGGCGGTGAAGGCCTCGGTCTACGAGACGGCCGGTATGACGGAGACGGAGGGGCTGGCGGCCGAACTGGCCCGGGGCTGGCCGGTCTTCGACACCGCCGACGCGAAGGAGGGGGCGCGGGCCTTCGCGGAGCGGCGTCCGCCGGTCTTCCGGCGGGCCTGACGGGCCCTCGCGGGGGCGCCGCGTCCCTGCGGGGCCGTTCCCCTACCCGCCCTTCCCCCGTTCCCCGGGGCTACGCCCCGGACCCCGACGGGGCTGCGCCCCGGACCCCCTCGGGGCTACGCCCCGGACCCCCTCGGGGCTACGCCCCGGACCCCGACGGGGCTCGCCCCTGGAACCCCTTGGACCGCGGCCGGCCCCGACGGGGCTGTGCCCCGGACCCCCTCGGGGGCTGCGCCCTGGACCCCGACGGGGCTCGCCCCCAGCCGCCCTTGGGCCGCGCCCCGGCCCCGGTTCGGGGCTGCGCCCTCGAACCGTCCCTTCCGAGCATCGGAGACCACCCATGACAGCAGCCGCCGCGTCCCCGCCCGAGGTGCTGCGTGCGCCCCTCGTCGTCGAGTTCCCGTTCACCCGCTCCCTCGGGCCCGTCCAGAGCGCCTTCCTCACCGGGCTCCGCGAAGGCGTCGTCCTCGGGGTGCGGACGTCCGGCGGGAAGGTGATGGTGCCGCCCGTCGAGTACGACCCCGTCACCGCCGACGAACTCCGCGAACTCGTCGAGGTCGCACCCACCGGGACCGTCACCACCTGGGCCTGGAACGGCGAGCCGCGCCCCCAGCAACCCCTCGCCACCCCCTTCGCCTGGGTGCTGGTCCGGCTCGACGGCGCCGACACCGCCCTGCTGCACGCCCTCGACGCCCCCGGCCCCAACGCCGTGCGCACCGGCATGCGGGTCCGCGTGCGCTGGGCGGCCGAACGCACCGGGGCCATCACCGACATCGCCTGCTTCGAGCCGTACGAGGGCGACGCCGACGGGCACACCGCCGTCCCGCACGACGGGGCGTTCGGCGAACCCGTCACCGGGATCGTCGCCGAGGCCCGCCTGGACTACACCTACAGCCCCGGCCGCGCCCAGACCGCCTACATCAACGCCCTCTCCGAGCGCCGCACCGTCGGCGAGCGCTGCCCCTCCTGCCACAAGGTGTACGTCCCCCCGCGCGGCGCCTGCCCCACCTGCGGGGTCGCCACCACCGACCGCGTCGAGGTCGGCCCGGCGGGCACCGTCACCACCTTCTGCATCGTCAACATCAAGGCCAAGAACCTCGACATCGAGGTGCCGTACGTGTACGCCCACATCGCCCTCGACGGCGCCGGCCTCGCCCTCCACGGCCGGATCGGCGGCATCCCCTACGACCAGGTCCGCATGGGCCTGCGCGTCGAACCGGTGTGGAGCGAGGGCGGCCGCTACCCCGACCACTACCGCCCGACCGGCGAACCGGACGCCGACTACGACGCGTACAAGGAGCTCATCTGATGCCCAGGACGAGCAGGCACGCACGCGACGTGGCCGTCGTCGCCTTCGCCCAGAGCGACCACCTGCGCCGCACCGACGAACTCAGCGAAGTCGAGATGGTCATGCCGGTCCTGCACCGGGTACTGGCCGCCACCGGCCTGAAGACCGGCGAGATCGGCTTCACCTGCTCCGGCTCCAGCGACTACCTGGCCGGCCGGGCCTTCTCCTTCACCATGACCCTCGACGGCGTCGGCGCCTGGCCCCCCATCTCCGAGTCCCACGTGGAGATGGACGGCGCCTGGGCCCTCTACGAGGCCTGGGCCAAGATCCAGACCGGCGAGGCCGACACCGCGCTCGTCTACGCGTACGGGAAGTCCTCCCCGGGCTCCGTCCGCGACGTCCTCACCCGCCAGCTCGACCCCTACTACCTGGCCCCCCTCTGGCCCGACTCCGTCGCCCTGGCCGCCCTCCAGGCGCAGGCGCTCATCGACGCGGGGGAGACCGACGAGCCCGCCCTCGCCGCCATCGGAGCCCGCAGCCGGGCCGCCGCGGCCGGCAACCCGCACGCCCAGCTCCGCGGGACCGTCCCGCAGGGCGGCTACCAGGTGGCGCCCCTGCGCACCGGGGACTGCCCGCCCATCGGCGACGGCGCGGCCGCCGTCATCCTGGCCGCCGGGGACACCGCCCGCGGGCTGTGCGAGCGGCCCGCCTGGATCACCGGCATCGACCACCGCATCGAGGCCCACGGCCTGGGCCTGCGCGACCTCACCGACTCCCCGTCCACCCGGACCGCCGCCGAGCGCGCCGGCCTCTTCGACGCCCCCGTCGACACGGCCGAACTGCACGCGCCGTTCTCCTCCCAGGAGGTCGTCCTGCGCAAGGCGCTCGGCCTCGGCGAGGACGTGACCGTCAACCCCTCCGGCGGCGCACTCGCCGCGAACCCCGTCATGGCCGCCGGCCTGATCCGCATCGGCGAGGCCGCCGCCCGGATCCACCGCGGGGAGTCCGACCGGGCCGTCGCCCACGCCACCTCCGGCCCCTGCCTCCAGCAGAACCTGGTCGCCGTCCTGGAAGGGGAACCCGCATGACGCGTACCGGGAAGGAGCCCGTCGCCGTCGTCGGCGTCGGACAGACCAAGCACGTCGCCGCCCGCCACGACGTCTCCCTCGCCGGCCTGGTCCGCGAGGCGGCGGTCCGCGCCCTCGCCGACGCGGAACTGACCTGGGCGGACATCGACGCCGTCGTCATCGGCAAGGCCCCCGACTTCTTCGAGGGCGTGATGATGCCGGAGCTCTACCTCGCCGACGCCCTCGGCGCCGTCGGCAAGCCGATGCTGCGCGTGCACACGGCCGGCTCGGTCGGGGGGTCCACCGCGCTCGTCGCCGCCAACCTCGTCGCCGCCCGCGTCCACCGCACCGTGCTGACCCTGGCCTTCGAGAAGCAGTCGGAGTCGAACGCCATGTGGGGGCTCTCCCTCCCCGTCCCCTTCCAGCAGCCCCTGCTGGCCGGGGCCGGCGGCTTCTTCGCCCCGCACGTGCGCGCGTACATGCGGCGCACCGGCGCGCCCGACACGGTGGGCTCGCTCGTCGCCTACAAGGACCGGCGCAACGCCCTGAAGAACCCGTACGCGCACCTGCACGAGCACGACATCACCCTGGAGAAGGTCCAGGCCTCGCCCATGCTCTGGGACCCGATCCGCTACTCCGAGACCTGCCCGTCCTCGGACGGGGCCTGTGCGATGGTCCTCACCGACCGGGCGGGCGCGGCCCGTTCGCCCCGGCCCCCCGCATGGGTGCACGGCGGGGCGATGCGCAGCGAGCCGACGCTCTTCGCGGGCAAGGACTTCGTCTCCCCGCAGGCCGGGAAGGACTGCGCGGCCGACGTCTACCGGCAGGCCGGGATCACCGACCCGCGCCGTGAGATCGACGCGGTGGAGATGTACGTCCCCTTCTCCTGGTACGAGCCGATGTGGCTGGAGAACCTGGGCTTCGCACAGGAGGGCGAGGGCTGGAAGCTCACCGAGGCCGGGGTCACCGAACTCGACGGCGACCTCCCGGTCAACCCCTCCGGGGGCGTGCTGTCCACCAACCCGATCGGGGCCTCCGGCATGATCCGCTTCGCGGAGGCGGCCCTCCAGGTCCGGGGGCTGGCCGGCGAACACCAGGTGCCGGACGCCCGCCGGGCGATGGGCCACGCGTACGGCGGCGGTGCGCAGTTCTTCGCCATGTGGCTGGTCGGGGCCGAGCGGCCGGGCGGCTGAGCGGGACGGAGGGGCCGCGTGGTCTGTGCGGTACCCGCCGCGGTGGCTACTGTGGGCCCCCGGACGACGACGTACCGGGAGGAGCAGGCAGATGGCCGAGAGCACGACCACGCGGACCCTCGCTGACCGGGGCAGGCCCGAGCTCGACCTCAGCGGGGCCGACTGGCAGCCGAGCAGCCGGGGCGCGGGCGACCTCCAGGTCGCCTTCGTGGAGGGCTTCATCGCGATGCGCGACAGCGACCGCCCCGGCGACCCGTCGCTGGTCTTCGCCCCGAACGGATGGCGCAAGTTCGTCCTCGGAGCCAGGGCGGGCCGCTTCGACCTGACCTAGGCCGTCTCTCTCCGGATCCGGTCCGGGCCGTGTCGCCCGGTGCCGTGGCCGGGGGAACGACGCGGGCCTGGGGGGCGGCCCGGCCCGGATCCGCCTCTCAGGCGGGCCCGGGCGCGCCGCCGCGGGCGGTCAGCCGCAGGGCGACCTGGAGCTCGTGCTCCCCGGAGACGGTGCCCAGGTGTTCACCGGTGAAG
>NZ_JBHVUQ010000063.1:0-40298 GCF_042884105.1 Streptomyces sp. NPDC058157 | reverse complement strand
GCCGTGCTCCCCGGATCGGCCCGGCACGTGCCCCGACCCCGCCGCGTAGCCGCCGACCGCGCGCGTTCCTCCGGCGCCCCGGAGTGCCCCGGCAGCGGGAGCCCGCCCCGGTCCGTGCGGTGCACCGGGGCCGGCCGGGACACCCGGCCGGCCGGGGAACGGCGGCTCGCGGCGCGCGCCATCCCCACCGCCGGGACCGGGCCCGGACCGGGCCGTCCGGGCCGTGAGCCCCCCGAGAGGGGCACGGCCTCCGGCAGCGGCCCGGAGAGCGGCATCCGGAACGGATGTCCCGGGGGACGCCCTCCGCCCCGGCGGCGGGACGGGGGACACCCGGCCAGGGGGTGTCCGCAAAGTACCGCCGTCCACCCGGATGGGGTCCCCCTGCTCGGGCGGAGCCGAGAGGTTGCGGGAGCGTGCCGGGCGTCGCGGGGCGGACGGGGCTTCGCGGACACCCCCTAGGGCGGCGACGGCACCCCGTCCGCCGGGCGGGAGGTGGCCGCCCGGGTGCGGGGGGCAAGGCCGCGCGGCAGGTCGGCGCGGCCGCGGACGTCGAGCTTTCGGTAGACGTTGGTCAGGTGCATCTCCACCGTGCGCGGGGTGATGAACAGCGCCTCCGCGATCTTCTTGTTGCTGTGGCCGCGCTGCGCCAGGGTGGCGACGCGGCGCTCGCCGGGGGTCAGGGAGTCCACGGGGGCGACGGCCAGCTGCGGCATCCGTCCGCCCGCGGTCACCAGCGTGTCCCGGGCGGTGGCGGTCAGCGCGTGGGAGCCGCAGCGGGTGGCGAGGCCGATGGCCTGGCGCAGGTGGCCCCGCGCAGCCCTGGCGTCGCCGAGGGCGAGCAGCTCCCGCCCCAACTGGTATTCGGCCCGGGCCAGTTCCAGCCGGGCCGGTGAGCCGGACAGGGTCTCCACGGCCTCGGCCAGCAATTCCGTCCGGGCCCGGCCCCCGACGACGGAGGCCGCCGCGACCAGGCCGAGCCCGAGGGCGCGCGGGGTGCCCCAGGCCCGGGTGCGGGCCACGGCGGTCTCCACGAGTCCGGCGGCCTCGGCGCCCCGGCCCAGCCTGCCGAGGGTGGTGGCGGTCGGCAGCCACCAGGGGGCCAGGACCGGATTGACGATGCCCGCCTCCTCCTGGCTGCGCCCGCACCGCCGCCACAGCTCCAACGCCCCTTCGAGGTCGCCGCGTTCCCGGCGGACCCGCCCCGAGAGGTACAGATAGAGGTGCCATTCCCACACGCTGCGGTCCAAGTGGCCCGCGGTGCGGGCGAGTCCGTCGAGCACGGCGCCGGCCCGGGCGGCCTCCCCCCGGGAGAGCAGCACGGAGCCCAGTGCGAGGTGGGCGAGGGGCGGGGCTCCGGCCGGGCCGCTGACCTCGGTGGCGGCCCGCGCGTCCCGCTCGGCGGCGGGGACGTCGCCGATGCCGTGCAGGATCAGGGAGCGGCCGGCCAGCGCGGCCCGCCGGGGCCACAGCGGGGGGTGGTCCTGGGCCGGTGACAGCACCCGGTCCAGGGCGTCGACGGCCTCGTCCACGCGGTCGGCGAGGGCGAGTACGGCGGAGGAGCAGAACACCCCCCAGCCGGCGGTGCCGGGTTCGTCGGCGCGCAGTGCCCGGCGGGCGAGGGCGGCGGCCCGGGCCGCGGATCCGCCGTCCAGGGCGGCGAAGGCGCTGAGGGCCGCCAGCAGGCGCCGGTCGGCCGGACCGTGCCCCGTCGGTACGGGTAGGGCTGCGGCCCGGGCACCGGCGGCGGGCAGTGCCGTCCGGTCGTTGACGGCGCTGGCCAGCAGGGCGGATTCGACGGTCGTGCCCAGGTCCCGGCAGGCGGGGTCGGCCCCGGCGTCCGGGAGGCGGGACAGCCCGTCCAGGACCCCCTCCAGTAACCGCATGCCCTCGGGGGCCCGGCGGGTGCCGAGCGCCATCATGGCGTACTGCACGGCGACGGGGGCCTGCCGGCGCGGGTCGGGGGTGAGGGCCAGGGCCTGGCGCAGGTGCCACAGGGCGTGGGCCGGGGTGACGACGGTGCGGCTGGCGGCGCGGGCCAGTTCCACGTGCAGGCCGCCGCGTTCGGCGTCCGTGAGGGCGCGGCCGGCCTCGCCGCGCAGCCAGCGGCCGGCCGCCCTGACGGTCGCCCGGGTGGGCGCCTCGGCGGCGGCGTCGCGCAGCACGGCGAACATCCACGGCTCGTCGGCCCGCTCCAGCGCGGCGAGTTGCTCGGCGACCTCCGGGGCGGGCCGTCCGGCGTCGCTGAGGACCCGGGCGGCGCGGATGCGCAGGTCCCGCAGGCCTGGCGCGGACAGGGTGGCGAGGACGGCGCCGCGGACGTCCTCGCGCATGTACGGCGGGGAGCCCGGCAGGACGGCCCCGATCCCGCGCAGGCCCTTCAGGGCGCAGGTCACGGCCCCGACGTCCAGTCCGCAGAGCGCGGCGAGCAGGTCGGGCGCGGCCTGGCCGAGCACCGCGAGGGCGGTGGCCACCTGCCGGGCCCTGCGGGGGCCGGCGGCCAGCAGTTCGGGGACCCGGGAGGCCGTCACGCCCCGGTGGACGGCGTCCAGCCGGTGCACGGCGTCCGCGCCGGGCGGGATGCCGAGGGTGCGCAGGGTGGTGAGCACCCGGGCCGCCAACAACGGGTTCCCTCCGGTGAGTTCGGCGCAGCGCCGGACGAAGCGCTGGTCCGCGGGTGCGCCGCAGATCCGGGTGGCCAGGCCGGCGATGCCGGCTTCCGTGAGGGGGGCGGGGTCCAGGAGGGTGCAGCGGCCCCGGGCGGTGATCTCGGCGAGCACGGGGGTTCCGGGGCCGGGGGCGTCGGTGCGCTGCGCGAGGACCAGGAGCAGGGGCCGGGCGGCGGTGTGGCGAAGGATGAACTCGACGTGGCGCAAGGAGGTTTCGTCGCACCATTGCGCGTCGTCCACCAGCAGCGCCAGGGGTCCGGCGGCGAGGAGGTCCAGGGCGCGGCGGTGGAGCGCCTGCCGGTCGTGGTGGAGGTCCGCCGGGACGGCCGGCGCCCCGGGCGGGGGCGGCAGCAGCACGTCCACGGTACGGGTGCGCACGCGCTCGGGTACGCCGCCGGCCTGCCGTACGGTCCATCCCGCGGCGGTCAGGCGCTGCCGCGCGAGGGTCAGCAGGTGCGTCCTGCCGATTCCGGCCGGGCCCCTGACGAGGACGGCCCGGGCGCTGCCGGCCCGGGCGTCGGCGGCGTCGCGCAGCAGCTTTTCGAGTTCGGGGGTGGGGGCGTCCGGGGTCAGGCCCGGGCCCTGCGCCATTCCAGCGGTGAACACCAACGCATTTCCCTCTTCCTTCGCGGAACCGCCTCCGGTGGTCATCCGGCGGTGCGACGCCGGAATGTCCCTGCGTGACCAAGATCGTAGGGGATGCGCCCCGAGGACTTACGGCCGATCCACTCGATTTGAGCCAGAATGTACTGGACCTTGGCCGAGGCACATGCCACTGCGAGCCTTCCGGCCCGGGGGGAACCGCACGCATTTCGGCCTTTCCGTTGCGCCGAATTCCGCAATTCCCATGGAACGACGGGCTCCGCACGGAACCGCGGCTTCACGCGCAGCCGGTATCCGGCCATCAATTCCCCTTCTCGCGGCTGGGTTATCGTGCCGGGACAGCTGTTGCCCGCCGACCCACCGGAGTGTTGCGTGCTGTCCCACCTGGAGCTGTCCTGCCCGCCGCCGGGCTGGCCGCCCGTCCCCTGGCCGGGGCCGCGGCCAGGGCCGGCCGGGGATGCGCCGGACCTGTGGCTGTTCCACGTCCCGGACTCCGCGCTGCGTGCCGTGGTCCTCGACCGGTCCCCGCTGGACGCGGCGGAACGCGCCCGGGTCGCCGCGTTCGTCTACCCCCTCCACCGGGACCGCTACGTGGCCGCGCACCTCGCGCTGCGCCGGGTGCTGTGCGCCTACGAGGGGGTCGCGCCGGGCGAGTTGAGGTTCGTGCGCCGCCCCTGCCCCTGCTGCGGCGGACCGCACGGCCGCCCGGCCCTGGCGGGTCCCGGCGCGCCGCACTTCTCCCTGTCCCACACGGGCGGCCTGGTGCTGATCGCGGTGGCCGGCCGGCCGGTGGGCGTGGACGTGGAGGCCCTGCCCGACCCGCAGCGGGCGACCAGCGTGGGCGAGGCCCTGCACCCGGCCGAGCGGCGGGCGGTCCACGCCGCGCAACCCGCCCTGCGGCCCGCCGTGTTCGCCCGGCTGTGGGCCCGCAAGGAGGCCTACCTCAAGGGGCTCGGCACGGGGGTGGGCCGCAGCCCCGACCTGGACTACCTCGGTGACCCCGGCGTCGGGGCCCCCGCCCGGCCGTCGGGCTGGACGGTGCGGGACGTGCCGGTGGGCCCGGACCACGCGGCGGCGGTGGCCCTGGAGCAACCGGCGGACGCCGCCCCCGGGGCCACGGTCCGCACGCACTACCTCGGGGCCCTGGACGCCACGGCCGCCGAGGCGCTGACCGGCGCCTGAGTCCGGATCCCCGGAAATCCGGCGTGCGCCGGACGATCGAGCCGGGCGAGACTGTGCGACCCCGGCGGTGACCGGTGGCGCTGGGAGAGCCGGATCTTCGCCGGGGCGTACGACGACGCGGCCGCGCACGAGCGGCCCGTCCACGGCGCGCTGAACTTCCGCCGCAAGCCCGCCGGCGGGTCTCCGCACTTCGGCTCCTCCTGGGCCCCTGCTTCCGGGATACGCCGGTCGAGGCCGCGGCCCTGCGCCTGGGCTGCCCCGTGGAGTGGCACGCCGGGTTCCGGCTCACCGTCGGGGAACTGCGGCGCCCTCCCGGCTACCGGGGACAGGAGTTCGTCGACCTGGGGGCGGAGATCGCGCAGGACGGCGTGCTCGATCCCCGGATCGTGGGAGAGGCCGCCCGGAGCGACCGCTACGACCCCCAGGCCGTCAAGCGGTTCCGGCACTACCTGGCGCGCTTCGGCGCCCCGGGAACACCGGAGCACAGCTGACCCCGACACCCTGGACCGGTACGGGCGTTGTAGGAGTGTTGTTGCCCCTGTGAGAAAAGGAAACTCCTATGACTTCCGCGACTCCTGTGGCCTTACCCGCCGTCGAGACCCTCCTGAAGCGGACCCTCGGCGAGCGCCGCATCGGGCTCGTCGCCTGGCGGTTGCTGGTGCTGCAGATCGCCCATCCCGTGGTCGCCGCGGGCATGGACCGGTACTCCACCTACCGCGCCCACCCCTGGCGGCGGATCGAGCACACCATGGAGAGCGGCAGCCGGCTGTTCTTCGCCGGGCCCGAGGAGCGGCGCCTGGAGGTGGCCCGCCTCCAGCGGACGCACCGGCGCATCCAGGGCACGGACGCGGCCGGGCGGACGTACAGCGCGCAGGACCCCGAGGTCCGCGGCTGGGTGATGGTGACGCTGTACGAGTCCATGACCGCCATGCGCGAGCTGTCCGGGCATCCGCTGTCGCCCGCCGAACTCGACGTGCTGTACGCGGAGTTCCTGGAGGTGTGCGCCGCCCTCGGGATCGCGCGGGAGGTCCTCCCGGGCAGCGCGGCCGAGGTCCCGGCGTACGTGGAGCGGACCGTCCGGGAGGTCCTGGAGTACGGGCCCGAGGTCCGGCACATGCTCCACGGACTGCTCCGCGACGCCCCCGCACCGCGCCGGCTCGGCCGGCTGGCGCCGGCCTGGCCGCTGGTGCGGGTGGTGATCGCCCGGGCGGTGACCGCCCTCACGGTCAGCGACCTGCCGCCGGCCTGGCACGAGAAGTTCGGGACCTCCCGCGGGCCCGCGGGCGCCGCGCTGTCGTGGACGCTGCACCACGGGCTGCGCCACGCCATGGACCTGGCCCCCGACCGGGTGCGCTACCGCCGCCGGTCGGTGAGCGGCGCCCCCGCCCCGGCGCGCCGGGCGGTGCCGCGGGCCCGGAGCGGCGGGGACGCGCGGCCGGCCCGGCTGGAGGCGTTCTTCCGCCAGGTGCTGGACCAGACCGGCAACGGCCGGGTCGACTCCGCCGACCTGCAGGCCATGGTGCACACCATGTGCTGGCGGCTCGAACTGCCCGCCGAGCGGGAGGACGAGGTGTACGCCGCCTTCGAGGACTGGTGGGGCCGGCTCCGGGAGGCGGCCGACTCCGACGGCGACGGGGGCGTGGACTGCCGGGAGTTCGTCTCCGCGATGCTGGCCGGGGTGGACCGCGACCCGGCGTACCTGGAGAAGGGCCTCGTACCGGCGGTGCGGGCGCTGTTCCGGGCCGCCGACCGCGACGGCAGCGGCCACCTGGGGGCGGACGAGTACCGGCTGCTGTTCGGGGGTCCCCGGGTGCACCCGGCCGAACTCGACGACGGCTTCCGGGAACTGGACGCCGACGGGGACGGACGCGTCGACGAGGCGGAGTTCGTGGCCGCGTTCTGCGACTTCTTCACCGCCCGGACCGACACCACCGCCGGCACGGGCCTACTCGGCCGCCCCTGACCCACGGCACCACCCCGGCACCCCGGCAACGCGCCGACGCCCCGCCTGCACGGGGACCCGGCCCGGACGCCGGAACCCCGCGGGGGTACAGGGAGCCCGGCCGGATCTCGGAACCCGCACGGGCGCCGGAACCCCCGCCGGGCGCCGGGGCCCAGGGCGGACGTCGGAACCCGGCGCCCGGCAGGCGCCCGGGGCCCGGGGCGGGCGCCGGTCAGTCCCGGGGTGCGGGCAGGGTGTAGTGGACGCAGCCGTCGTCGGTGGAGCCGGTGCGGTCGAAGCCCGCCCGGCCGACCACGCCGTGCGAGGGGGCGTTGTCCGCGTCGACGGAGGCGTGCAGCGTGCTGAGGCCGGGCTGTCCGAAGGCCCAGGCGGTGAGGGCGCGCAGCGCCTCGGTCGCGTAGCCGTTGCCGCGGGCCGACGGTACGAGGTCGTAGCCGACCTCGGCGTTCCCGTCGGCGTCGGGGGCGCCGTGGAAGCCGATGCCGCCGATCGCCCGCTGGTCCTCCTTGCGCAGGATGACGTACGGGCCCCAGCCCGGCCGGTACGTCCCCTGCTCCTTGGCCTTGCCCACCATCCCGGAGGCGACCCGGGTGCCCTCGCCGGGGCCGTCGCCCGCCCAGGCGAAGCCGCCGGTGCCGCCCGCGTGGAGGTCGGCGGCGACCTGCGGGGCGATCTCGCAGAGGACGACGCGCTCCGCCCGGACGGGGTCGGAGTGCCAGCGCCAGGCGGTATGGCGCGGCAGGTCGCCGAGCGGGGCCCGGCCGGTCGCCCACAGCAGGACCTGCCAGGGGGTGCCGGCGCCGCGCGGCGCCTGCGGGAAGAGGCGGTCGAGGACCTGCTCGCACAGGTCGGCGTCGGGCTCCCAGTCGTGCGTGCCGAGGGCGTTCAGGATGTCGTGGGTGTGCAGCAGGGTCTCCACGACGCCCATGGCCGCGAAGCCGTCCCCGTCCGCCATCCCGTAGGGGTGCCAGGCCCGCTCCCCGGGCCGGGCGACGGCCACGACGGCGGACAGCAGGCCTCCGGTGGCCTCGATGACCTCGATCAGGCCCTCGGGGGTGGTGCCCGGGTCCGCGGTGATCTCGAACGGGACGTACCCGCTCTGCGCGCGCCCGGTGAGCTGGCCCGCGTACGCGGTGAAGTCGCCCGCTATGTGCACGACGGTGTCGTAGCAGCTCCAGTCGAGCCCGGCGGCGGGGACGGACCAGTCGAGGTGTGCCACCTTCCGGAGTGCCTCGGCGGTGAGGGACACGGCCCGGTCGACGGCGTGGGGGGTCATGATCGTCATGGCCGAACCCTAAGGTCATCGCCCGGGCCGGGGCCACCTCATATCCCGCGGGGCGCGTCCGTGCGGCGTCAGAGCGGGGCGGAGTCCCGGGCGGACAGGCCGGAGCGTTCCAGGGCGCGCAGCACGGCCCGCCGGTCCTCCGCGGGCTGCTCCTCCCCCGCGTCGAGGGCGGCTTCGACCGCCGCGGCGGTGAGGCGGCCGGCCTCCGCCGCGGCCAGCAGTTCCTCCGCCGTCTCCCGGGGCAGGCCCAGGTCGTGGTCCACGAGCAGGTCCAGCGCCTCCTCGCGCACCGCGAAGCGGCTCATGCCGCAGTCGAGGCCGTCGTCCCGCAGCCGGTCGGGGTAGGGGGCGCGGGCCCAGGAGCCGTTCTCGTACCAGTAGACGCAGCCCAGTTCCATGCCCTCCAGGAGGTCCCGCAGCCGCTCGAAGGGCAGCCAGTCCGGCGCCTGCGCCAGCATGTCGATCGCGGGGGCGTGCCACTTGACGCCGCTCGACTCGTCCTCGCCGTACAGGACGTAGCGCCCCTGTCCCCTCGGCGCCAGCGTCCACCAGGTGCAGCCGCAGTCGTCAAGGTGCAGGCCCGTCGCGTCGATCCAGGTCCCGGTGCGGTGGACGCCCCGTGTCTCCGCCTCCGCGTCGGCCTCCAGGACGGCGGCCAACGCCCAGCGGGCCCACAGCAGTTCCGCCGCCGGAAGGTCCTCGGGCCTGCCCGGCCTCTCGATCGCCATACCGTCTCGCTCCTTCGTCCCTCGTGCGCCGTCTCCCCCGATCGTAGGAGAGGGCACCGACGACCCCGTCGGCACGTTGCCGGTGCCGCCGGGCCGCTGTCGGGGGCGCGACGGCGGCGCACGGCGCCTTCGCCCCGGAGACGGCCGGCCCCGCCCCCGGGGCCCCTCCCCCGAGGAGCCGGCATGGGCATACCCGTCACGGTCATCGGCGCCGGACTCGGCGGACTCGTCCTCGCCCGCGTCCTGCACCTCCACGGAGTCCCGGTCACGGTCCACGAGGCCGAGCCCTCCCCGTCCGCACGCCCCCGTCAGAGGGCCTGCACCAGCACCAGGCAGGTGTCGTCCTCGAGCCGGTCGGCGGCGTAGTGGGCGACGACCGCGTCCAGGGTCCGGCGGGCGTCACCACCGCCGGAGCCCGCGAGGCGCTCGCGCAGGGCGTCGATGCCGTCGTCGAGGTCCTCGCCGCGCCGCTCGACCAGGCCGTCGGTGTAGAGGAGCAGGAGGTCGCCCGGTTCCAGCACCACCTCGGCCGTTGCGTACGCCTCCCCGGGGAGCAGCCCCAGCAGCGGTCCCCGGTGGCCGGTGCCGAGGGCGGTGGCGGTGCCGCGGTGCAGGAGGAGGGGCGCCGGGTGTCCGGCGCAGGCCCACACCAGGCGCCGGTCGCCGTGGAGGTGTCCGATGACGGCGGTGGCGGTCTCCGCGGCGGCGTCGGCGCACACGAGTTCGTTGAGCCAGGTCGTCAGCTGCCCGGCGTCGCTGCCCGGGGTGTGGGCCAGCCCGGCCAGGGCGTGCCGCTGCTGCGCCATGCGCGCGACGGCCGGCAGACCGTGCCCGGACGCGTCCCCGATGGCCAGCAGGATGCGGCCGTCCGGCAGGGCGCGGCACTTGTACCAGTCGCCGCCGACGGCCGCCTCCTCCTCCACCGGCAGGTAGGCGGCGGCGACCGCGTAGCCGAGCCGGGCGATCTCCGAGGAGTGCGTCGGCAGCAGCGCCTCGCGCAGCGCGGCGGCGATCCGGTGCTCGGCGGCGGCCTCGTCGCGCAGCCGCTCGCTCTGGCGGCGGGTGGCGGCGAGCCGTTGTCTGCCCCGGACGACGGAGGTGAGGTCGCGGGCGATCAGGTGCAGGGCCCACGGCGTGCCGTCGGTGGAGATGACGGGCCGGCCGATGACGTGGAGGGTGCGGACGTCTCCGTACACGCTGAAGCGGATGTCGGAGCCCGGGGGCTCCTCCCCGTCGAACAGGGCCCGCAGGAGCCGAGCCCAGCGCGGCACGTCGTCGAGCAGCACCGCGTCGCAGAGGTCGAGCAGGCCCAGGGGTCGGCCCGGGGCGGTCCGGAAGATGGTGCTCAGCCCTTCGGACCAGGTGGTCTCGCCGGAGAGGAGGTCGAAGTGGGCCCAGCCCATGGAGGCGATGTACTGGGCCTCCATCGACATCAGTTCGGCCGGGTTGTGGGCCGGGCGCCAGGTCGCGAGGACCTGGCCGGAGCAGGACGCCGCGTCGTAGAGGAGCTTGGTGCGGTGCAGGCCGTCGGGGCGGCGCTCGGTGTAGTCCACGGGGAAGCCCCGGAGCGCGCGGCCCGTGTGCAGGACCTCCTTGAGGTTCTCCAGGAGTCCGCTGCCGTCCACGCCGGGGCGGACCTCGCGCAGGCGTTTGCCCACCTGCCGGTCGGGGGCGTCGAGCCAGGCGGCGGACCGGACGTGGTTGCCGGCCCGGATCACGAAGTCCTCGGTCCGGCCGTCCTCGTCGGCGACCGGGGCCAGCAGGGCCGCCGAGACCGGGATGGCCGGCAGGGTGGCGCAGACGCAGGCCCAGGGATCGTGGTCCGTGGCGCCGTCCGCACACGCGTGGCCGCGGTCGGGGCTGCCCCCGCACGGGCAGGCGATAAGCTCACCGGGGCCGGCCGCGTCCGCCGGGTCCGGCCGGACGCCCGCCGAACGGCCGGCGGTGGCGCGCAGCAGGGCCACCTCCCGGGTGATCAGCTGCTTGAGGGCCTCGGGGTCGCGGGGAACGGCCGGGCTCATGGTCATCTCCCTCCGCCGCGGGAACGGCGCTCATGATCGGCGCCTGCCCTCTCCGGGCCGGTTCAGTCGTGGCCGCTACCTCCGGCGGGGGGTCTGCTCGGCCAGGACCGAGGTGGCGCGTTCGAGGAGGGCGCAGAGGGCGGCGTGCTCTGCGGGGGCGAAGGCGTCGGTGAGGGCGCGTTCCAGCACGATGACCTCCTGGTAGGCGCGCTCCAGCGCGGTGCGGCCCGTTCCGGTCAGCGAGGTGAGGAGGACCTTGGCGTGGACGGGTGAGGGGGTCCGGGCGACGAGGTCCTTGCGGTGCAGGCCGGTCAGGACCGTGGCCATCGTCTGCTGGGTGACGCCGCAGGCCCGGGCGAGCTGGGCGCCGGAGAGGTCCGGTTCCGCCGAGAGCGCGAGCAGCACGGTGTACTGCGTCATGGTGAGGCCGTGGCCGCGCAGGACGGCTTCGTGGTGGCCCATCAGGGCCTGTTCGGCGCGCCGGATGCGGCTGCACAGGTAGTCCTCGGCCGGGGCTCCGGCCCCGTGGTCCGCCGTCGGATCGCTCATCGGCCCCTCAACCCCTCACTCAAATATCAGCTTCCTTAGTTGACTCAGGTCACTGATACACCTACGGTCGGCCCATCGCCTGTATCAGGATACTGATTCACCTGAGGGAGCAGAGACATGAAAGCTGTCGTCCTCGACACCGACGACCGGTTCCGCCTCACCGACCGCGAGCGGCCCGTACCCGGCCCGGGCCAGGTCGCCATCGCCGTCCGGTACGCCGGGATCCAGTGGGGCGACGTCCTGGTACGCCGCGGACACTTCCCCGTACCGCGGCCCTTCGTCCCCGGTTTCGAGGCCGCGGGGCAGGTCGTCGGTGTCGGACCGGGCGTCGACGGGAGCCTGCTCGGCCGGACGGTCACCGCGCTGACGGGCGGGGGCGCCTTCGCGGAGGTGGTGCTCGCCTCCGCCGCGCTCACCTTCGACGCCCAGGGCCTCGACGCACGGACCGCCGCGGCGTTCGGCTGGGCCACCCCGACCGCGTACGACCTGGTCCACACGGTCACCCGGGTCCGGCCCGGCGAGCGGGTCCTGATCCACGCCGCGGCCGGCGGCGTCGGCACCATGGCCGCCCAGTTCGCCCGGGCCGCCGGCGCCGGCCGGATCGTCGGCGTGGTCGGCGACGCCGGGCGGGCCGCCTACGCCGCCCGCTTCGGCTACGACCGGCTGATCACCCGGGCGGAGTTCGCCGACGCCGCGGACGGCCCCGCCGACGAGGAACCGTTCGACGTCGTCCTCGACCCCGTCGGCGGTCCCACCCGGGCGGCCTCCCTGCGGCTGCTGGCCCCGCACGGCCGGCTGGCGGTGTACGGGGCCCTCGCGGGCGGCGCCCCCGTGACCCTCGACAGCGGCGAACTGCTGAGGGGCGGACGGTCCGTGCTGTCCTACAACGGCGACCTCCTGAGCCGCACCCACCCCGAACGCCTCGCCGACAGCGCCCGGCGCGCCCTGCGGGCCGTGGCCGAGGGGCAGGTGCGGCCGGACATCACCGCCGAGTTCGGGATGGCCGGCCTGGAGGAGGCCCTGGAACGGCTCGCCGCGGGCGGGACCCACGGCAAGAGCGTCCTGCGCATCGCGCCGCAGCCGGTGTGAGGGGGCCCGGCGGCCGGGCCCCCCGCCTCAGCGCCGGACGGTGACGCAGGGCTGGCCCGGCTGCAGGCTCCCGCCCTCGTAGAAGTAGCCGCAGATCCGGACCCCGTCGGCGAACGTCCACTGGACCGTCACGTCCACGTAGGCCCGGCCGTAGACACAGCCGTTGTGGTAGCTCCCCCAGTAGTAGGTGTCGGACTTGCCGGGGAACTTGGCGACCAGGGCGGCCCGGTAGTTGCAGATGCCGTCGGGCTTGGTGCGCACGACGTTGCCCTGGTTGACGCGCAGCCCCGATCCGTCCACGTTGACGCAGACGTAGCCGGGCCCGGTGGAGGCGGTGCAGCCGCCCGCCGAGGCCGCCGCCTGGGGGGCCGTGGCGAGCGAGAGGGCGAGGGCCGCGGCGGCCCCGGCCGTGGCCGCGAGGAGTCGGCGGGCGGTGCGGCGTCCGGTGCGGGACTTTTCCATGACTGGCTCCCCTGCTGGTCGGAAGGGGCACAGTCGAACACGGGCCCCGGGGGGCGCGGGAAGGCGCGCGGTACGGGCGCGCCGGGGCCGCCCGCACGCCCTCGCCCCTCCCTCCCCCGGCGGGCTCAGTGCAGGCAGAGGCAGAACGGATGGCCCGCGGGGTCCGCGTACACGCGCCAGTTGGCGTCCGGGCGCAGCCGGTCGGTCCGTTCCAGCACGGTCGCCCCGAGCGCGAGCGCCCGGCGCTCCTCCCCTTCGAGGTCGTCGACGTCGAAGTCGAGGTGCAGCTGCTGCGGGCGCTCCTGTCCGGGCCATTCGGGCGGCCGGTACCCGTCCACGCGCTGGCAGGCCAGGGGCGTGCCCTCGAACCCGTGCACCTCGAACCAGTCGGGATCGTCCGGGTCCGCGACCACCCGGCCGCCGAGCAGCGCCGCGTAGAACTCGGCGAGTCGCACCGGATCGGCACAGTCCAGCGCGACCGCCTGCAGCTTTCGAATCATCTCCGGCATCCGTTCCTCGACCGCGTTCATCATGCCCCGTACGGAGACGGTCGTACCCCCGGCTACGGCCCGCATGCACCCCGGCGGATCCCGGCGCCGGCCCGCGCCGGTAGGGTGCGGGCCGGACTGCCGGAAGGGGTGGGGAATGAGACCGGGGCGGGGACTGCGACTCACGGGGCTGATACTGGTGCCCCTGGGACTGCTGTTGATGCTGGGGACGTGGCTGGTCGGGGATGCCGCGTTCGGCGGCCACAGCGTCGACTCCGACGGGATGCGGCCGACGTACGAGCAGGGCGACACCGTCTTCACGAAGAGGATCGACGGCAGCGAGGTGCACCGCGGTGACGCGGTCTTCTCCTACCTGCCGGGGCGCTACGCGGACACGGACCTCTTCTTCCAGCGCGTCATCGGGGTCGGCGGCGACCGGGTGGTCTGTGACGGGAAGCGGGTGCTGGTGAACGGCCGGCCGCTGCGCGAGACGTACGTCGCCGGAGGTGATCCGGTCGGGGGCGGGCGGACGTACGACGTGCGGGTGCCCGAGGGCCGCCTCTTCCTGCTGGGCGACAACCGGGTCACCTCGAACGACTCCCGCTTCTTCCTCTCGGACGGTCAGGGCGGCACGATCCCGGCGGACGCGGTCCGCGAGCGCGCGCTCGACGGCCCGGGGGTCGCGATCGCGGCGATGGGCCTGCTGGGCGCCGGGGGGCTCCTCACGCTCGCCGGTCTCGGATGCGGGCTGGCCGGATACCTGATCGGCGTGTCGGCCGCGCGCGGGCGGGCCCGGGCCACAGCCGTGTGAACCGGGCCGACGACGAGGGGGTCACGGCTGCGCGGCGCCGCCGGACGGGGACAGGACGGCCGCCGCGAGGTGGTCGCGGAACCAGCGGTGGGCCGGGTCCGCGGCGTTGCGGGGGTGCCAGGCCATGCCGAGGTCCAGGGGTTCCAGGTCCAGGGGGACGGGGAACGTGCGCAGGCCCATGGCCTCGACGGTGTCGGGGAGCCAGTCGGCCAGGCTGAGGGCGACGAGGTCGGTGTCCCGGGCGAGCATCATCGCGCTGGTGTGGCTGGGCACGACGACCTTGGTGCGGCGGCGCAGGCCCCGTTCCGCGAGGGCGCTGTCGATGGGCCCGAGGCGTTTGCCGAGCCGGGAGATGCCGATGTGGTCGGCCGCGGCGAAGCGACGGGCGTCGATCGGCCCGTCGAAGAGGGGATGGCCGGCCCGGGCGATGGCGACCAGGGGCGTCCGGGTGAGCCGCCGGGTCCGGATCTCCGGGTCCAGGTGGCCGAGGACCCCGAGTTCCACGTCCACCCAGCCCTGCCGCAGCCCGGGGCCGCCCTCCACCGCCTCCGGCAGGAACACCACGTCCACCTGGGGGGCCTCCGCGTGGATCCGCTCGGTCAGGCTCCCGGCCAGTCCCACCAGGAGCAGGTCGGCGGCCTGCACCGTGAAGGTGCGCTGGAGGTGCACGGCGTCGAACCCGGCCCCGGGCCGCAGCACGCTGTCGCAGCCGCGCAGCAACGCGGCCACGTCCTCGCGGAGTTCCTCGGCCCGCGGGGTGGGGACCAGCCCCTGGCCGGCCCTGACCAGCAGCGGGTCGCCGACGGTGCGCCGGAGCCTGGCCAGGGTGCGGCTGACGGCCGCCGGCGAGGTGCCGAGGCGCTCCGCGGCGCGGGTCACGCTGTTCTCCTGGAGGAGGGCGTCCAGGACGCGCAGCAGGTTGAGATCCATCGGGTGGCACCGTCCTGAAGTGTGCTTTTGCGTCTGGGGCAATGATGTGGTGTCAATCTTTGCATTGCTGCCCGGGTGGCCGGCGGCGGAGGGTGGGGGTGGCCGCGAAGACGCGCGGCCGTCCCCTTCCGCCCCTTCCAAGGAGCCGCTGTGCAGCAGTCCCCGTCCCCCCGTACCGGTCGTGAGGGCGACGTCCTCGCCGTCGTCAGCCAGAGCGGACCGACGGTCTCGTTCTTCGACGCCGCCACCGACCGGCACCTCGGCGACGTCCATGTGCCGGCCGAGCCGCACGAGTTGTGCTTCGACCCGACCCGGCGGCTGCTGTGGTGCACGCTGACGTACCACTCGGGCTACTACCACGCGAACGGCGGCCGCCGCACCGAGCTGGCCGTCATCGACCCCGACAGCCGGCGGATCGTCGAGATCGTCGACCTCGCCCCCGAACACGGGCCGCACGGGCTGGCGTTGGACACCGCGCGCGGACGGCTCTACGTCAGCGTGGAGAGCGGGGAGGACCGGCCCGGCGGTGTCGTGGTGATCGACACGGAGACCCGCCGCCCCCTGGGCCGGGTCGACACGGACGCGCCCGGCCCGCACTGGTTCGCGATCGACCCGGCGGGGCGGACCGGCTACGCCACCAACAAGGAGGCTCCGTTCGTGTCCGTCGTGGACCTCGAACGGGGCGTCCTCACCGCGAAGGTCGAGGTGCCGGGCAGCGAGGGGCTCGCCGTCTCCGCCGACGGCGCGCACGCCTTCGTCGCCGCCCCGTACGCCAGCTTCTCCGGCGGCGCGGACCGGCCGGCCACCGGTATCCGCGTCGTCGACGCCCTGACCGCCTCGGTCGTCGACACCCTGCCCACGGAGAACGTGGTCCTGCCGGTCCACCTGACGTCCACGGGCCGGCTGCTCGCGGGCGAGCTGCGCATGACGGCGGAAGCGGGGGCGCGGCTGGGACGCCACGCACCGGGCCTGCTGACCGTGTTCCGCGCCGACACGCGCGAGCGGCTGGGCGAGGTGGAGGTCGGCCTCTTCCCGCTGACGATCACCTCCTCCCCCGACGGGCGGCTGGGCTACGTGTCCTGCGTGATCTCCTCCACCGTCGACATCGTGGACCTGGAGACGCTGGAGCGCGTGGGCCGGCTGGAGGTCGCCAAGCTCGGCGAAGCCGGCGCGCACGGCCTGGCGTACGTCCCGCGCCCGGCCTGACGGACGGACCGGGCCGCCGCGACGTCCGGCGCCCGGCGTCCGGCGCCCGGCGTCCGGCGCCCGACGCCCGGATCCGCGCCGTCAGACGCCCGCCGTCGGGCGCCCGCCGTCGGACGTCAGACGGCGCGGAGTCGGGCGAGGGTCTGTTCGAGCTCCTCGCGCAGGACGTCGCCGGCGGCCCCCGCGTCCGACCCGGCGATGGCGTCCACGAGGGCGGCGTGTCCGGCGTCGCCGTGGCCCGGGTCCCCGGCGCGCAGCCCCAGCAGGTCGACGAGGTCGACCAGGCCCTGGCGCAGGGCCGGGACGAACTCGGCGAACAGGCCCGTGAGGACGGGGTTCCCGGCGGCCGCCACGACGGCGGCGTGCAGCGCGATGTCCGCGTCGACGAACTCCGCCGTGCTCCCGGCCGCGGCCCGGCGGCGGCCCTCCAGGGCCGCACGGAGGCGGGCGAGGTCCTCCTCCGTGCGGCGGACGGCGGCCAGCTGGGCGGCCTCCACCTCGATCAGCATCCGGACCTCGTAGACGTCGGCGACGGCCGACCGGCGCAGCCGGGCGGGCCAGTCCTCGGCCGGCTCGGCGGCGATCACGAACACGCCCGCCCCCTGCCGGGCCTGCACCAGCCCGGCCCCCGCCAGGGCGCGCAGGGCCTCGCGCACCGTGGAACGGCCCACCCCGAGGGCCTTGGCCAGGGCCGTCTCGGCGGGCAGTTTGGTGCCGACCGGCCAGTGGCCGCCGGTGATCTGGTCGCGCAGGTGCTGCGCGGCCTGTTCCACGAGCGGGCTGGGGCGCAGGGCGCTGAGGGACATGGGACAGGCCACCAATCAGGTTGTCTGAGGAGCTGAGGTGTGATGAGTGTAGCGATCATGATGCTGCGCGGTCTCCTCCTCGGCTGCCGCTGCGGGGCCCGAACCTGACCGGCTCCCCGCAGCGGGGCTCGGTCGTGCCGGTCAACCACAGGTAGACCGAAGGAATTTCACCCACCGTGGAAACCCCGCGACACACCCCGTTCCCCACCCTGCGGACCCCCGCCGGCCCCGTTCCCGACGGCGCCCCGGCGTGGAACCCGCAGCGCCCGAGCGCCATGCCGCACACCCGCTACCAGTCCGCCCACGAGCGCGTCCCCCTGCCACTGCGGGACCGGACCTGGCCGTCCCGGCAGCTGACCCGGGCCCCCCTGTGGGTGCCCGTCGACCTGCGGGACGGCAACCAGGCCCTGGCCGAACCCATGGACGTCACCCGCAAGCGCCGGATGTTCGACCTGCTGTGCGCCATGGGCTACAAGGAGATCGAGGTCGGCTACCCGTCGGCCAGCCGGACCGACTTCGACTTCGTACGCCACCTCGCGCGGAGCGGCGCGGTCCCGGACGACGTGACGGTCTCGGTGTTCACGGCGGCCCGCCGCGACCTCATCGACCGGACCCTCGCCTCCGTCGAGGGGCTGCCCCGCACCCTCGTCCACCTGTACACCGCCACCGCGCCCACCTGGCGGGACGTCGTCCTCGGCCGCAGCCGCCAGGAGGTGCACGCGCTCATCCGCGAGGCCGCCACCCATCTGATGCGCCGCGCGGAGGAGGGCCCGGGCTCCGCCGTCCGGTTCGAGTTCTCCCCCGAGGTCTTCAACCTGACCGAGCCGGACTTCGTCCTGGAGGTCTGCAACGGGCTGACCGAGCTGTGGGAGGCGAGCCCCGACCGGCCGGTGGTGCACAACCTGCCGGCGACCGTGGAGATCGCGACGCCCAACGTGTACGCCGACCAGATCGAGTACATGGACCGCAACCTCGCCCGGCGTGACAGCGTCGTCCTCTCCGTGCACCCGCACAACGACCGCGGCACCGGCGTCGCCTGCGCCGAACTGGCCGTCCTGGCGGGCGCGCAGCGGGTGGAGGGCTGCCTCTTCGGCAACGGCGAACGCACCGGCAACGTCGACCTGGTCACCCTGGCCCTGAACCTCTTCGCCCAGGGCGTGGACCCGATGGTCGACTTCTCCGACATCGACGCCGTGCGCGCGGTGGTGGAGGACTGCACCCGTCTGCCCGTGCACCCGCGGCACCCCTACGGCGGCGCCCTCGTCCACACCGCCTTCTCCGGCACCCACCAGGACGCCATCTCCAAGGGCCTGGCCCACCACGCCGCGCGCGCCCGCGACCTGGGGGTACCGGCCGCCGAGGCACCGTGGGCCGTGCCGTACCTGCCCGTGGACCCGGCCGACCTCGGCCGCACGTACGAGGAGGTCATCCGCGTCAACTCGCAGTCCGGCAAGGGCGGCATCGCCCACCTGCTGCGCACGCACCACGGGGTCGACCTGCCGAAGGCGATGCGTCCGGACTTCTCCGCCGCGGTGCAGCGGGTCACGGACGCGGGCGGGCACGAGCTCACGCACGAGGACCTGTGGGACCTCTTCCACCGCACCTACGTCGCCCCCGCCCAGGACGGCCCCCTCACCCTCGCCGACTGGCAGACCCGGCCGACGGCACCGGGCGTGCACGAGTTCACCTGCACCCTGGTGACCGGTGCGGGCGAGCGCGAGCCGAGGGGCGAGGGCAACGGGCCGCTCTCGGCGTTCGCCCACGCCCTGGGCGCCGCGGGGATCGCCGTCGACATCCTCGAATGGTCCGAGCACTCCACCACCACCGGCCCCGGCAGCCCCGCCGTCGCCTACGCGCACTGCCGGGTGGACGGGGTCACCCGCTGGGGCGCGGGCCGGGACACCTCGATCCTCACGGCGTCGGTCCACGCCGTCCTCGCGGCCGTCAACCGCGCACGGGGGTCCGGCGCCTGACGCACCCGGCCGGCCGTACCCCGGTGGCAGGCCGGGTCAGCGGTCCGCGCCGCGGCGCGGGCCGCCGCCGAAGGCCTCGGCCAGGAGGGCGGCCGTCCCCGACACCAGGGCGTCGTCGGCCTGCGCGTCCTGTGCGGGTTTGGTCGTCAGCACCGCGAGGACCAGCGGGGCGCCGGCCGGCCGCCAGGCGATGCCGACGTCGTTGTCCGTGCCGTGGGCGCCGCCGCCCGTCTTGTCGCCGAGCCGCCATTCGGCGGGCAGCCCCTTGCGCAGCCGCTCACCGCCCGTGGTGTTCGCGCACAGCCACCGCGTCAGGCGCTCGCGGTCGGGGCGGTCGAGCGCGTCGCCCAGGACCAGCCGCGCGTAGGTGCGGCCGACGGCCCGGGGGGTGGTGGTGTCGGTGGCGCGGCCGGGCTCCGCGCTGTTGAGTTCGGGCTCCCACCGGTCCAGGCGGGTCACCCGGTCGCCGAGGGAGCGGGCGAAGCGGGTGACCGCCGAGGGGCCGCCGAGTTCGCGCAGCAGGAGGTTGGCCGCCGCGTTGTCGCTGTAGGTGATGCTCACCTCGCACAGCTCGCCGATCGTCAGCCCGTTCGCGAGGTTCTCCGGCCGCTCCGTCCACACGGCGTATCCGGAGCGTTCCACGTCCGCGCGGGTGTAGTGGATCCGGCGGGCGAGGACCGAGCCGTCGTGGTCCAGGTCGCGCAGGACCGCGGCGGCGGCGAGGGTCTTGAACACCGAGCACATGGGGAAGGGCTCGTCCGCCCGGTGGGTGACGGCCCGTCCGGTGCCGGTGTCCAGGGCGTACACGCCGAGCCGGGCGCCGTGCTCGCGTTCCAGCCGCGCCAGGGCCCCGGCGACCCCCGGCCCGGCGGGTACCGGGGCCGGGGCGGCGGGGGCGGCGCCGGTGAGGAGGGTTCCGGCTCCGGCGCCGAGGGCGGCGAGCACGGTACGGCGGGCAGGACGCAGGGGCATGGGCGCGGACCTCTTCCTTCGGGAACCCTCGCCGATCACGACGCAGCGGGCGGATGCGGCGGTTCCGTCCCGGTTGCACCCGTTTCCCGCCACTTCTCCGCGGTCGGGCCCGCCGGGCCCGTATCGCCCTCCCCCTCCGGCGGCAGGGTCCAGAAGCGGTCCAGGGTGGCGAGCACGAGCCGGCACACCGTCTCCGGGTCGGCGCTGGCGAGGGGTTCGCGGGCGGCGACCGTCCGCATCAGGCCGATTCCCAGCAGCCATGCCATGGCCAGATCGGCGCGCAGGGCGCCGTCCCGCGCGGGGGCGAGGCCGGCCAGCACCTTCTGGTATTCGCCGCCCAGCTCGCGCAGGGTCCCCGTCGCCTCGTCCCCCCGGCCCACCGACCTCAGGTACACCTCCAGGGAGCGGTCGGCTCCCGGGGCGCTGCGCGTGAGCATCGAACGCAGGGCGGTCTCGAAGAGGTCCTCCGGCGCCGTGGCGTGCAGCTGTTCCAGGCTCCCCCGGGCCACGACCTCGGTCAGCAGCCCGTGTTTGGAGCCGAAGTAGCGGAAGAGGAGGGCCTGGTTGGCACCGGCCCGCTCGGCGATCGCCCTGACCGTGGTGCGCTCGTAGCCCCGCTCGGCGAACAGCTCGCCGGCGGCTTCGAGCAGCCGCAGCCGGGTGGCCGCGGCGTTGCGGGGGCGCTCCGCGGGCTGGGCTCGGGGGGATTCGTCCACGCTGTCGGTCCTCTCGGAAGGTCCGTCAGGATAACGGCCACAAAGCGTCGTTGACCGGCCGGATGGGCCGGTCCTAGGTTGTAAGCAGCTGCTTACACCTCAGGGAGGCCGAAGTGACGACCAGCGGCACCACCCCCGTCGCCTATCCCTTCAACACCGCCGAAGGACTCTCGCTCGCCGACGAGTACGAGCGCGTCCGCGACCGGCCCGGCCTGTTACGCGTGCAGATGCCGTACGGGGAGACCGCGTGGCTGGTCACCCGTTACGCGGACGCCCGCCTCGTGCTCGGTGACGCGCGCTTCAGCCGGGCGGCGGCCGCCGCGCACGACGAGCCCCGCCAGTCCGAGGGCCGTACCGACAGCGGCATCCTGGGCATGGACCCGCCCGACCACACCCGGCTGCGGTCGCTGGTGGCCAGGGCGTTCACCGTCCGGCAGGTCGAGAAGCTCCGCCCCCAGGTGCGGGCGCTGACCGCGGGCCTGCTCGACGAACTGGAGGCGGCCGGCCCGCCGGCCGACCTCGTCGACCTGTTCGCGCTGCCCGTCCCGGTGGCGGTGATCTGCCGGCTGCTGGGCGTACCGGTCGAGGACCGGCCGCGGTTCCGGGTGTGGAGCGACGCGGCGCTGTCGACCAGCTCGCTGACGGCCGAGGAGTTCGAGGCCAACCAGGCGGAGCTGCGCGCCTACATGGCGGGGCTGATCGAGCTGCACCGCCGGGACCCGCGGGACGACCTGATGACGGCGCTCATCGAGGCCCGGGAGGCGGACGGTGACCGGCTCTCCGAGCTGGAGCTGATCGACCTGTGCGTGGCGGTCCTGGTGGCCGGGCACGAGACCACGGCCTCCCAGATCCCCAACTTCGTGCTCACCCTGCTCGACCACCCGGACCAGCTCGCGCTGCTGCGCCGCGACCCCGGCCTGATCGCCCAGGCGGTGGAGGAGCTGCTGCGGTTCGTCCCGCTGGGCAGCGGGGCGGGCCAGGCCCGCTACGCCACCGAGGACGTCGAGGTCGGCGGCACCCTGGTCAGGGCCGGGGAGCCGCTGCTCGTCGCGACCGGGGCGGCCAACCGGGACGCGCTGCGCTTCACCGCTCCCGGGGTCCTCGACATCCGCCGCCCGGTCGACCAGCACCTCGGTTTCGGCCACGGTGTGCACCACTGCCTGGGAGCGCCACTGGCCCGCATGGAGCTCCAGGAGGCCCTGGGGGCGCTGCTGACGCGTTTCCCCGGACTGAAGCTGATGGGCGACGTCACGTGGAAGACCGAGATGCTGGTCCGCGGGCCGCGCGTCATGCCGGTCGGGTGGTGAGCGCGATGACGTGGACCGTACGGGTCGACGCCGGGCTGTGCCTGGGGTCGGGGATCTGCGCGGGGACGGCGCCCGAGGTGTTCGTGCTGGAGGACGACCGCGCCCGGCCGCGCTCGGAACGGGTCGCCGCGCGGGAACGGGTCCTGGAGGCCGCCGACATGTGCCCGGCGCAGGCCATCACGGTGCACGACGGCACGGCCGTGATCGCACCCCGGCCCTGACCGCACGTCAGGGGCGGCCCGGTGCGGGGTGGACCGTCACCGCGTCCCCCGTGCGGACGGTCCCCGGCTCCAGCACCTCCAGGTACACCCCGACGCAGGACAGCCGGCCCAGGTCGAGCACCGGCACCCGGTGCTCGCGGGCCACGGCGCGCATGATGCCCGGGTCGGGGGGCAGCGCGCCGTGGCCCAGGTTGGGGACCACGCAGCGCGGCGTGGGCACGACGACCCGGAACAGGGCCGGGCCGATCCGGAGCGTGCCGCCCTGCCAGGAGTCCTCGGGGAACCCGGGCCCGCCCGGGAGGTCGACCACCAGGTTGGGCCGGAAGCGCCGGGGGTCGAAGTCCCCCGCCGGGTGGGTCCGCCGCAGGCCGCGCAGGCTGTTGGTGGTGACGAGGTGGACCCGGCCGAAGTCGAAGAAGGTTCCGGCGGCCACCCGTCCCGCGGTGATCGTCGCCCCGGTCCGGTCCACGGACGCCCTCGGCCGCAGGACCTCGGGGAGCCCGCCCTCGTAGTCCGGGACCGCCCGCTCGAGGAGTCCCTGCTGCGGCGGCTCGCCCGACAGGGCCACCCGACGCCCCAGCAGGGCGGAGAGCCGGGCGTCCAGTTCCGCGTCCCCGGCGGCCAGCACCGCGCCGCCGGGCAGCTCCACCCGGGCCGCGCCCGCTCCGGCCGCCCGGCTCCGGCAGTCCAGCAGCGCGCCCCACTTGCGCGGGTGCTTGGCGCTGGCGACGGCACCGGCCTCGTCCAGCACGGCGAACATCCGGTCGCCGGCCAGCCCCTCCTCCGTGATCCGGACGCTGCCCACCGCTTCGCCGAGCATGGACTTCACCGGATACCGGCGCAACGCCGCGACAGTTCCCATGCGCCGATTATCCGATCACGACGCCCCGCCACGGCAAGATCGGCGGACCGCTCAGACGGTGGTGCGGATCACCGGGATCCACAGCTGCGCATCCGAATGCTCCGGCTCGTCCGCACTCGGCCGGGTGCGGAGGATCTCCGGGCCCGGGCGGTACTCGTACGGGTTGGACGGGATCCACTGCGCGGCCACGTCGGCCCACATCTGCTGCAGCGCCTGCGGGAACGGCCCGCTGTTCTCGAACACGGCCCAGGTGCCCGCCGGGCAGTCCAGCACGTCGAGGTCGCCGGGCAGCCCGGCGGCGGCCGCGGCGGTGACCACGCAGTGGTAGTAGTCGAGTGCGCCGCCCTCCTCGAAGCCGTCCGACAGCCGGACCGTCGCCGACACCACCCCCTCCGGGTCCTGGTCCGAGAAGCCGGTGATCCGCAGCATCGTCTCCGCCGGGATGCTCCGGATGAGCTCGGCGATGTGCGGGTTGACCCCCTGGAAGATCAGCGGGACGCGGGCCTTCTTGCCCACGACCCGGAATGCTTCCTTCTCCACGATGCGGTACCGCATGGTGCTGTTCCCTTCGACGGTGAGGCGGAAGGAGAGGCGGGGCTGTGAGCTCAGAGCGGCGCCGGTGCGCCTGGCCTCGCCGGGCCCGACCCCGTGCACGGCACGGAACGCCCGGGCGAAGGCCTCGCCCGAGGTGTAGCCGTAACGGACCGCGATCTCCAGCAGGGTCGGCTCCCCCGCCAGGACCGCGGCCCCCGCGACGGTGAGCCGCCGGCGCCGGACGTACTCCGACAGCGGCATCCCGGCGAGGGACGAGAACAGCCGCCGGAAGTGGTACTCCGACGTGACCGTGATCCGGGCCAGTTCCGACACCTCGACCTGCTGGTCGAGGTGGGCCTCGACGTACTCCATGGCCTGGTTCAAGCGCTCCAGCAAACCCCGGCCTCCTTCCCTTTCGATCACCACGTTAGGAACGGCCGGGCCCGCCGCACCCGACATCCTGTGCCCGCTCCGGTCGGGTGCTCCGGCCGGTTTTCGTTCATCATGCATCCATCGCGTGCCGGTCTGTGATGGGGTACTCCGGAGCACCCCGTCACTCCTTGAGGAGCCCCTCCTTGACCCATCCCCCCGGGCGCCGGACTCCCCCGCGCCTCTTACTCGCCCTCATCGCGTCCCTGTGCGCGGTCCTCGCCACCACCGCACTCGCCGCCACCCCCGCGGCGGCGGCCGATCAGCGCCGCCCCGTCTACGCGATCGCGCACCGCGTCGACACCCTGGCCGGCGTGGACGCCGCCCTCAAGCACGGCGCCAACGGCATCGAGATCGACGTCTGCGCCTGGTGGAACCCCAACGAGTGGCGGGCGTACCACGACTGCTCCTCGGCCGGTGACAACCGGCTGGGCCCCGGCTTCGACAGCATGGTCGACCGCATCCTCTCCCACGCGAACGCGGGGCGCCGACTGTCGCTGGTCTGGCTGGACATCAAGGACCCCAACTACTGCGGGGAGCAGGAGAACCGCGGCTGCAGCGTCGCCGGACTGCGCGACAAGGCGCAGCGGCTGACGGCGGCCGGCATCCAGGTGCTGTACGGCTTCTACGAGTACCACGGCGGCGCCACGCCCGATGTCGGCGGCCGGGGCTGGCGGAGCCTGGAGGGCAGGCTCGGCAGCCTGGAGGGCATCACCTCGACCGGCACCCGCGACCAGGTCCAGGGCGCCTTCGACCGCTCCGGCTCCGGCTTCCCGGCCGGGCACCGGGCGATGGACTACGGCGACAGCGACATCACGAAGGGCTTCGGCAACTGCACCGAAGCCACCTACTACACCTGCGCGGAACTGAGGAAGGGCGCCACCGACCGCGACGCCGGCCGGCTCGCGGCCACCCTGTCCTGGACCACCACGTACAACGACCCGTGGTACGTGGACAAACTGCTGGGCGAGGGCCGGGTGGACGGCATCATCGCGGGCTACGGGGCCTTCACCGGAGTACGCGAGTACGACGACACCTGGCAGTGCGCCAACGCCGTCGGCCTCATCCGCGACTGGGTGACCCGCCACCCCACCACCCACCGCATGGCCACCCCTGGCGACCGCCTGTTCCGCTAGGGGAACTCCCGCCCTTGTCAGGGGTGGGCAATCCCTCCGCGAGGGGCGCCCTGCCGGGTCAACCGTGATCGCCGTACGGAGACCGCAGGTCAGGGCCGGTGAGGGCCTGGGGGCGGGGTGGGGGACGGGGTCGGCTACCCTGCCGTAGCCGCGCGGCCGGGGGAGGTCGCGGGTGGGAGGGAAGCATGGAGCGCGACCTGGCCGTCCGGGCGTCCGGGGGCAGCTGTGTCCCGACTGCGGGCACCCGCTCATCGCCGCCGACGAGCGGTTCCCGCGCTGGTGCGCGGACTGCGGCTGGAACGTGGACCCCGCTCCCCCGGGCTCCGAGCCCGGCCGGCTCGCCGCGGCCCGGCGGCGCCTGGCGCGGCGGTACGGCGAGGAGCTCGCGGCCGCCATGTCCGGCGGAGGGGCGGACCGGCCCCGGCGCGACGCCGCCGCGCTGCTCGCCCTCGGGCTCGCCCTGCTGGTGCACGGGGTCACCCTGCTCCTGGCGTCGGCCGGGCTGCTGCTGATCGTGCTCGGGTGGGCGACGGTGGTCCAGCCGGTCGCCGGGGCGGCGCTGCTCGTGGTGGCGTTCGTCCTGCGGCCCCGGATGTACGGGATCCCCCAGCGGGGGCCCGTGCTGTACCGGGCCGACGCGCCGCGGCTGTTCGAGCTGATCGACGACGTGGCCGCCGTGACCGGCACCGCCGGAGTGCACGCCGTGGTGGTCGACGGCGATGTCAACGCCGCGGTGACGGCGTACGGATGGCGTCAGCGCCGCGTGCTGCTCCTGGGGCTCGGACTGTGGGAGGTCCTCACCCCGCCGGAACGGGTCGCCCTGCTGGGTCACGAACTCGGCCACTTCGCCAACGGCGACGTCCGGCACGGGGTGCTCATCCGCCAGGCGCTGCGCTCCCTGGACCTGTGGGTGGACACGCTGGCCCCCAGCCGCGCGCACAGCGTGTGGGACACCCTGTTCAACGTCATGGCCTACCTGCCCCGCTGCGCGGCGTACGGGCTGCTGGTACTGCTCGACCAGCTGACACTGCGCGCCACGCAACGCGCCGAGTACGAGGCCGACCTGAGCGCGGCGCGGGCCGGTTCGACCGACGGCGCGACGGGGGTCATGGGACGGTTCCTCGTCGCCGGCTCCGTCCACACGCTGCTGCGCCGTGAGTCGGTGGCTGCCCAGATGACGGGCGGGGAAGCCGGGCGGAAGGCCCGGGAGGCAGCCGAGCAGGGGCTGTGGGAGCAGATCGCGGCACACGTGTCGTCCATCCCGGCCCACGAGTACGAACGGCTGCTCCGCGTCTCCGCACGGCGCGGGCACGGCGTGGACGACACCCACCCGCCCACCCACCTGCGCCTGGAGTGCCTGGCGCGCAGCGAACCTCAGCCGGGCAGGGTCGACTTCGGCGAGGAGCGGCCCACGGCGGTCGCCGCGGAGCTCGCTCCGGCCCGCGCGGCGGTGGCCCGGCAGGTCCTCAGCACGGCGCGGTAGCGGGGCGCGGGGCCGCGGGCACCGGGCGCGCACGCAGGACCATGAGGGGGCCTTCCCGGCGGGCCACCATGGCGTAGGGGAACCGGTCGGCCTCCAGGCAGAGGGCCACGTCGTCCGGGTGGACCCCCCGGTACCCCTGCCGCACGCCCTCCGCCAGTCCGGCGGCCGCACGCGACGCGGCGGCCCGCCGGAGGAACGCGTCAGGCGGCGCCTCGTCCCCCGCCACGCGCCCGGCGATGTACTCGGCGCAGGCCAGATCCTCTTCGGCCCGCCCGTCGTCGCCCGTGACGACGAACGTGACGCTCGGGCTCCCGCACCCCCGCACCACCTGGGCGGTCGCCTCCGCGACCACGAAGCCCGCGCACAGCACCAGCGGCGCGTCCTCGACCGCGAGCGCGCCGACGGTCCCGGCGGTGGTCTTCTGCACGACGGTACGTCCGCCGAGCTCTGCCGACCGGAGGAATCCGGGCGAGTTGACGGCGTCGAACCCCGGCGCGGACGCACCGTCCTTGAGGGCCACCCACTCCGGATGACGCGCCTTGAGTGCCAGCGCCTCGTCCAACGACCTGGCCAACACGATCCTTTCGGCCCCCTGCGCGAACGCCCAGGCGGCCGTCGTGAAGGCACGCATGACGTCGACCACGACGGCCACGGCCGGAGTTTCGCCCAACTCCGCGATACCGAGGGAAGACACATCCACTCCGCAGATGATCACGCAAAGCTGCACACCCCCGCCGCATCCGCTAGATTGAACGCGTTCAGTTGAATGTGTTCAAAGCAGCAGGGGGAGACCATGGACGTCGACGGGACAGAAGCCGGCGCGACGCCGGCCGCGCACCGGTTGCAGTCGGCCCTGGCCGTGGCCGCGGCCGTCATCGCCGTGCCCGTCACGGTCTGGGGGTTCACGTCGGGGATCGGCGCCCTGTTCGTGGTGACGTGCCTGGCCACAACCCTCCCCCTCCTGACGCTCAGACGGCCGCAGCACTTGGTCGCCACCTGCGTGGGCGTGGGGCTCGGGCTCCTCGCATGGGGGGTGCTGGGCGTCATGTTCGCGATGTTCGTGTACTGGCCCTCGGCGCTGCTCCTCCTGTGCGCCGCGCTCGCGGACCCGCGCCAACGGCCCGTCATCGCCAAGGTGGCCGGCGGCCTGGGGGCCGCCGTCGGCACGGCCGCCCTCGCCGGCTACGCCGCCTTCGTCTGGTACCTCTACATCGCCCCCGCACTGGCCGAGCCCCACACCTACCGTGCCGTCACCCAGCCCGGAATCCACCGCCTGGAGGGTGTCTCGCAGCGCCTGATCCCGCTCGGGGCCACCGGAGTGACGGAGACGGACTCCTGGGAAGGCTCCTACATGGACGTCCGCTTCCAGGAACACCTCACGGCATCGGAGCGGGAGAAGCTGCGGACCGAGATCACCCGGCTGCCCGGCATCACCAAGGTCGATCTCTGCCCGGTGTCGGCATGCGGCTGAGCAACCACGCACCCCGATGGCATTCGGCCCTGCTCGCGGCGGCCGGGGTGGCCCTGACCGCGTCGTGCGGGCTCGGTGCGGCGGTCCACGCGGCCGAGATCCCGCAGGAGCAACTGGCGGGGACGTGGACCAGCCCCGAGGGGACGTCCCTGGCCTTCTCCGCGGAGCACACCTTCACCGGCACGGGTCTCGACAAGGTAGAGGCGCTGGCGCACTGCGGCCGCCCCGAGGCGCCGTCCACCGGCCGCTGGGCCTTCGTCGACCGCTCCGAGGGCCGCGACCTCCCCGGCCCCGACGAAACCGCCGTACGGGGTTCCACCCTTCGGCTGACCTTCACCGGGGACCCGGCGTGCGAGGCGTCGGTCTTCCTCTACGGGGACTTCGGCGACACCACGGACCCCGTCATGTGCCCCACCCTGGACGCGGACGCGGGCTGCCCCTCGGGGGACTACCTGAAGCGGGACCAGCCCTTCGCCCGCCCCTGAGCTCCGCCCCCGGCCCGACCGCTAGGCCATCCCGGGCGGATCGCCGGCCCACGGGGCTCCGGACCGGAGGATCTGCCGCCGCCCGCGCCCCGGGCCCCGTAGCCTCCGGGCAGGGCCGGCCGGGCCGGGCGGTGCGGTTCGCGGGCCAACGGGGAGGAACGCTTTACCTGTTACTGGATGGCATGTTCCGGTCAACGCTGCGAGGCTGCGTAGCGCCGTTCCCCGAACCAGGGGCCCGGTGCGCCTCACCAACGGCGCCCGCGCGAGCGGGCCGCCCCCGCGGTCGCCCGCCGGCCCACCCGGCCGGGCGGGGCGACCACCGAGCCGGCCGGGATCCCGGCCGCCGAGAAGGAGTTACGTGTGAGAGCCACCCCCCACAAGGCCTTCGCCGCCACCATGAGCGCCGTCGCCGCGCTGGCCGCGGCCGCGCTGCTCCCCGCCGCACCGGCCGCCGCCGCCCCGGCCCGCGACACCACGCCGCAGGCCACCGCCCCGCACGCCGCCCCCGCACAGCGGGCCGCCGCCTGCACCCCGACCCAGGCGGTCGCCAACGGCGGCTTCGAGAGCGGCACTTCGCCCTGGAGCCAGTCGCAGACCGGGCTGATCACCAACCGCACGGGGCAGAGCGCCCACTCCGGCGGCTGGTTCGCCTGGCTGAACGGCGTCGGCACCACCCACACCGACACCCTCTCCCAGAGCGTCACCGTCCCGGCGGGATGCAGCACCGCCACCCTCACCTTCTGGCTGCACGTCGACACCGCCGAGCGGACCACCTCCGTCAAGTACGACACCCTGACCGCGAAGATCGGCAGCACCACGCTCGCGACGTACTCGAACCTCGACAAGAACACCGGGTACGCGCAGAAGTCGTTCGACGTCTCCGCCTTCGCCGGGCAGACCGTGACGGTCGCGTTCACCGGCTCGGAGGACTCCAGCCTCCAGACCAGCTTCGTCGTCGACGACATCGCCCTCGACACCTCCGGAGGCACGGTCCCGCCGACGGACTCCACCCGCACCCCGGCCGCGCCCTCGTACACCGTGAACCTCAGCAGCGACACGAGCGGCTTCGTGTGGACCGGCCACGAGACCGCCTCGTTCACCAACGCCTCCGCCACCCCGCTGAACGAGGTGTACCTGAGGCTCTGGGACAACTACCACGGCACCTGCCAGGCCATGCCGATCGCCGTCACCAACGTCACCGGCGGCACGGCCGGCGCGCTCTCGGTCGCCTGCACCGCCCTGAAGATCACCCTGCCCGCCCCGCTCAACCAGGGCCAGAGCGCCACGATCGGCTTCGACCTGTCGATCACCGTGCCGAGCGGCGCGGACCGGTTCGGCCACGACGGGGCGTTCGCCAACATCGGCAACGCCCTGCCGGTGCTCGCCGTCCGGGACGGCGCGGGCTGGCACCTGGACCCGTACACCAACAACGGGGAGTCGTTCTACTCCCTGGCCTCCGACTTCGACGTGACCCTCGACCACCCGAGCGGCCTGCTGGTCCCGGCCACCGGAACCTCGACCGACACCCCCGGCACGAGCGGACGCACGGTCACCAGGGCGACCGCCGCCAAGGTGCGCGACTTCGCCTGGGGCGCCGGACCGTTCAGCAAGATCTCGGGGACCTCGGCCGCGGGCACGCCGATCAACATCTACTCCGTGTCCGGGATCAGTTCGAGCGACGCCCAGTCGATGCTGAGCACCGCCAAGAGCGCGGTCGACGCGCACGCGGCGCGGTTCGGCGCGTACCCGTACGGTGAGCTGGACGCGGTCATCGACAACAACTACTGGTTCGGGGGCATGGAGTACCCCGGCTTCGTCCTCGACCTGGTGAGCACCACGGCGCTGACCCACGAGATCGGCCACCAGTGGTTCTACGGCATCGTCGGCGACGACGAGTACGCGAGCCCCTGGCTCGACGAGGCGTTCACCGACTACGCCACCGACCTGGCGCAGGGCAAGACGGGCACGAACTGCTGGAACGGCGTCTCGTGGGCGTCCTCGGCCGAGAAGATCACCAACTCGATGGCCTACTGGGACGCGAACTCCTCGCGGTACTCCACCGTCGTGTACGGGTACGGCAAGTGCGCCCTGCACGACCTGCGGCGCCAGCTCGGCGACAGCGTCATGGCCAAGCTGCTGAAGGACTACGCCGCCTCCCACTGGTACGGCGTCTCCACCACGGCCGAGTTCAAGGCGGCCGCCCAGGCGGTGTCGCCCACGGACCTGACCTCGTTCTGGACCCAGCACCGCATCGAGGGCTGACCCCCGGACGCACCGGGAAGGCCCCCGGCTCGACCGGGCCGGGGGCCGCGTCCGGCGTGCTCAGACCTGCCCGACCGACCGGACCGGCCCGACCGGCTCGGCCGCCCGGCCGCGGAGCAGCTTCTTGTCGGGCTTTCCCGCGTCGGTGAGGGGCAGTTCGTCGACGAAGACGATGCTCTCGGGCTCGTACATGGCGCCCTTGCGCTCGCGCACCAGGGTGCGCAGCTCCTCCTCCCCGACGTCGCCGCCCCGGGTGCGGACGACGACCGCGTGCACCCGTTCCATGCGGTTGGCGTCGGGGACCCCGAGGACCGCGCTCTGCAGGACCTGGGGGTGGGAGTTCAGCACGTCCTCCAGTTCCACGGTGTACACGTGGCCGCCCACGACCACGATCATGTCCTTGATCCGGTCCACGATCGTGATGTAGCCGTCCTGGTCCACGAACCCGATGTCGCCGGTGTGCAGCCAGCCGTCCCGCAGTACCTCCGCGGTGAGTCCGGGCTGCTTCCAGTAGCCCTTCATCACGTGCGGGGAGCGGACGCAGATCTCTCCGTGCCCGCCGGTGGGCAGGGGGCGCCCTTCCGGGTCGCGGACGGCGACCTCGACGCCGTCCATGACCTTCCCGGCGGTGCGCAGCAGCTCCGGGCGCAGCGGGTCGTGGTCCTGGGGGGAGAGCATGCTGATGCCGCCCGCCTCGTTCTGGCCGTAGAACTGGTTCAGCACGGGGCCGAAGCGGCGGACCGCCGCCGCGAGGCGGGCCGGGGAGGAGGCGCAGCCGCCGTAGGTGAGCGTGCGCAGGCTGGAGGTGTCGGTGCGGTCCACGTCGGGGTGGTCCGTCAACTGGTAGAGGAGCGGCGGCAGCAGGAAGGTGTGGGTGATGCGCTCGCGCTCGATGGCGGCCAGCACGGCGCCGGGTTCGAACCCGTCCAGCAGGACCACCGTGCCGCCCCGGTGCAGGGTGGCGTCCGCCATGAAGCCGGCCGCATGCGCGAGGGTGGTGCACGCCAGGGCCCTGACCCGCCCCTCCTCCGACCAGTCGGGGCCGATCGACACCCACTGCTCGAAGGTGGTGCAGATGGCCTTGGGGTGGCCCGTGGTGCCGCCGGTGTGGCGGATCGTGCAGATGTCCTGGGGACGCGCGGCGCCCTGTAAGGCCTCGGCGGACTCCCCGGCCGCCAGCTCCAGCAGGTCGGCGCCCAGGCCGGCGCCGGAGCCGTCGCCCGGGCCGAGGAACAGCACCCGTTCCAGCGGCACCCGCCGCGCCAGGTCGGCGGCGCGCTCGGCGTAGGCGGGATCGACCACCAGCACGCCGGTCTCCACGTCCCGGAGGATGTCGGCGTGCACTTCGGCCGAAAGACCGGCGTAGAGGTGGTTCACGGCGCAGCCGAGCAGCCCGGCCGCGTAGCGGGCCGCGATCGTCTCGGGGAGGTTGCCGGCGAGGAGGGTGACCGTCCGGCCCCGCTCCACCCCCTGGGAGCGCAGGGCCCGCGCCATGGCGTGGACGAGGCCGCGCAGTTCACCGGCGGTCAGGCGCCGGTCGTGGTGCACGAGGGCCTCGCGGTCCGGTTCCTTCTCCAGGGTGTCGAGGATCTCTTCCACGTGGCTGCGGAAGAGTCCGGTGGTGTCGGCGTCCATACCCGTCCCTATTGGTTGACTTGAGCAACTAGCGGGAGGTTAACGGTCGATGATCCACAAGCCCAAGCCGGACGTTCACATCCGGCCACTTCCGCCGGGCGGCAACGGCGACGGCTACGCGGGCGGTTCCTGCGGAGCCCGGGGGCGGAACGCGAGCAGCGCCACCGCGATCTTCACCCCGGTGGAGATCGTCAGGGCCTGCAGGAACGGCATGCCCATGAGCCACAGGGCCACCATCATGACCGTGAGGACCAGGAACGCCGGCAGCACATGGGTGCGCGTGAGCACCGACTTCAGGTGCCCGACGGTCGGGGCCCCGCTGAGCCCCTGCTCCTCGGCTTGAGACATCGACGGCCGCCCTTCCCTCGCGCTCGCCCCCGCCAACGAGCCTGGTGCGCGCCGGGGTCGCCTGCCACCGCTGCCGCCCGCCCGCGCCGCCATCCGGGGTACGGGTTCACCTCACCGGGCAGCAGGCGCTCTGGCGGGCGGGGGGCGAACCATCATTTATGCTTCTGAGCGGCCACGGGGCGGTGGCCGTCGCTGATGCGGCGACTGCGGAACGGTCGGTCCGACCGGTCGAGGGGGCGGCCCGCGTCGCGGCCTCGGTCCGGGCGGGGACCACAAAGCTGATCATGAAGATCCTGGGGAATCGAGTGGCCGCCGGCAGGCGTCTCGGTGGTGTGGGGCGCCCAACCCGCCCGCCCCGCGAACAGAAGATCCCCAGGGAGAAGTGAGGTATGCCAGTGATCTGCGTCGGAGGCATGATCGGGATCGGCAAGACGACCGTGGCCGAACTGATCGCCAAGGAGCTCGGCAGCGAGGTCTTCTACGAGAGCGTGGAGGACAACCCGATCCTGCCCCTCTTCTACACGGCGAGCCCCGAAGAGATCCAGGCGAAGCGGTACCCCTTCCTGCTCCAGCTCTACTTCCTCCAGACGCGGTTCGCCGCGATCAAGGAGGCGTACAAGCAGGGCGACAACGTGCTCGACCGGTCCATCTACGAGGACTGGTACTTCGCCAAGGTCAACCACGACCTGGGCCGCATCAGCTCCCTCGAGATGCAGGTGTACGAGGGGCTGCTCGACGAGATGATGCGCGAGATCGACGGCCTGCCCTACCGCAAGGCCCCGGACCTCATGGTCTACCTCAAGGCGGACTTCGAGACGGTGCTGCACCGCATCGGGCTGCGGGGCCGTGACTTCGAGCAGGACGAGGGCCTGGTGGAGTACTACCGGACGCTGTGGTCGGGGTACGACGACTGGGTGCACAAGCACTACTCGGCCAGCCGGGTCCTCGTGATCGACATGAACCACACGGACGTGGTGAACAACCCCGAGGACGCGGCCCGCGTGGCCCAGCAGGTCAAGCAGGCCCTGGCGCCGGACGCCCCCTCCGCCTGAGGCGGCACCGCCCCCGCCGCCGGTCAGACCGGCGGCGGGCCGCGCGGCCCAGCGGCACGTGCCGGTCAGGACGTGTGGTCGCGGGCGCGTTCGTAGCGTTCGTAGACGACGCGGGAGCCGAACGTCCGGGTCTCCAGGAGGTTCAGCCGGATGTCCTCGTGGACCGGCGGCAGGAAGGGCGTGCCGTCGCCGACGACGACCGGGTAGCGGAACATGCGCAGTTCGTCGACGAGGCCGAGCTCGATCGCCATCGCCGCCAGTCCGGCGCCGCCGATCCCGACGTCCTTGGCGGTCGCCTCGCGCGCCGCCGCGGCCTCCTCGGCCACCGTGAGCATGGCGAGCCGGGCGTTGCCGCGGACGCTGCCGAGCGTGCGGCTGAAGACGGTCTTGGGGAGGGCGCACCAGACGTCGGCGAACGCGTTCCTGAGTTCGTCCTCGCGCAGCGACGGGTCCGTCTCCCAGGGGAGCATGCACTCGTAGAGCCGGCGGCCGCACAGGAACCCGCCGAGCTCGCGCGTCTGCTCCAGGTGGACCCGGAACTGCTCGTCGTCGGGGCCCGACCAGTCGAACGCGCCCTGGCGGTCGGTGATGAACCCGTCCACCGAGACGCTCATGGAGTAGACCAGCACGGCGTCACCGCCTTCGCAGTGGGTGTGCGGCGGTGCCCCGTCCGCAGGACGAGGCAATCACGAAGCCGGCCGCCGGCGCACCCGGACACACCGAAAGGCCCGGCCGGGAAGTCCCGCCGGGCGTTCGATGCGACTGGCCTGTGCGCCGGTGCGGCGGCTTAGTACCAGTGGTTGTTCTGCCAGAAGTTCCAGGCGCCGACGGGGCTGCCGTAGCGCTCGTTCATGTAGTCCAGGCCCCACTTGATCTGGGTGGCGGGGTTGGTCTTCCAGTCCGAGCCGGCGGAGGACATCTTCGACGCCGGGAGGGCCTGGACCAGGCCGTAGGCGCCGGAGGAGGAGTTGGTGGCGGTGTAGTCCCAGCCGCTCTCGTGGGTGACGATCTTGTCGAAGGCCGCGAACTGCGCCGGGTCCTTGATCATCTGCTGGGCGATCGCCTTGGCGCTCGTCGGGGCGGCCTGCGCGGGGACGGTGGCGAGCATCGAGCCCGCGACGCCCAGGGCGAGGACGGTACCGGCGAGGGTCTTCTTCGAAGCGGCGATGCGGCGGATGACGGCGTTGGACACGGAGGAACCTTCCGACGGGGACAGGGACGGTCGCACCGCGTGCCGGAGCACACGGGAGCCGCTCACACGGGGAGAGGGGGCTCGCTGGGCGGGGGGCGGTGCGCCCCGGCCGCCTCGGCGACAACACCAGTTAGCCAGGCCCCCGACGCCCTGGCAACGCCCCCCTCCTACTAACCGCCCTCGGGGACCGGGCGGAAGGTCCCGCCCCGGGCGGGAGGGCGTTCCCGCTGGTGGGAGGCGGGGGCGGGGGGCGTGGCGGGGCTACTAGGCGGGGCCGGATGTGACGTGGGTCCTGTGGGCCGCCTCACCGCCCGAGGCCCCCGATGTCACCGCACGTGTCCACCCGTACCCCCTCGGGTGCGTGGCCCGGACCACTCCCACCCGGTGAATCGAAGGAGACCGCCGCTTCGAACGCGGCTTTCCGAGTCGCCCGCCGCAGCGCCCTCAGCAGCGTGCCCCCGAGGGTGAGCGTCAGGACGACGGTCAGGGCGGCCCGCCCCAGGTCCCAGCCCAGCGAGGTGGCCAGGCAGTACGCGAGGAAGCGTGCGAGGTTCTCCGGCACGGGGTCGCCCGGATGGAAGGAGACGCCCTGGCCCATGCCCTGGAGCAGCACCCAACCCTGCAGGTTCATCACCGTCCCGTACGCGAACGAGCCCAGGAACCCGTACGCCGCGAGCATCGCCAGCTCGGCCCGCCCGCGTACCTTCTCCACCCCGGGCAGCAGCCCGGCACCCAGCGAGAACCACCCCAGGGCCAGCATCTGGAACGGCATCCACGGCCCGACCCCGCCCGTGAGCAGGGCGGACGCGAACATCGTGACGGCGCCGAGGACGAAGCCGAAGCCGGGGCCGAGGACGCGACCGCTGAGCACCATCAGGAAGAACATGGGCTCCAGGCCGGCCGTACCCGCCCCCAGCGGGCGCAGCGCCGCCCCGACGGCGGCGAGCACCCCGAGCATCGCCACCGCCTTGGCGTCCATCCCCTGGTCGGCGATGGTCGCGACGACGACGGCCACGAGGAGGGGGAGCAGCGCGGCGAACAGCCAGGGGGCGTCCTGGGAGTGCGCCAGACCGGACTGCGCGTCCGCCAGCAGGGGCCAGCCGAAGGCGGCGACGCCGATGAGGGTGACGAGCACCAGGGCCGCGGCGGCGCGGGGGCCTATACGGACGGGGCGGACGGGGCGGGGGGTCACGAGGTGGCCTCCGTGGCGGCCAGGGCGGCGGCCACCTGGGAGACCGTGAGCCAGTGGCCCGGGGCCAGGACCTTCGCCACCTGCGGGGCGAAGGCGGGCGAGGACACCACGACCTCGGCGGTCGGCCCGTCGGCGACGACCTCACCGCCCGCCAGGATGACGACGCGGTGCGCCAGCTCCGCGGCGAGCTCCACGTCGTGCGTGGCGAGGACGATGGCGTGCCCGTCGGCGGCGAGGGCGCGCAGGGTCTCGACCAGGCGGGCCTTGGCGGCGTAGTCCAGGCCGCGGGTGGGCTCGTCCAGGAGGAGCAGGGCCGGCCGGGCGGTGAGGACCAGGGCGAGGGCGAGCGTGAGCCGCTGGCCCTCGGACAGGTCCCGGGGGTGGGTCCCGTCCGGCACGTCGGGCAGCAGGGTGGCGACCAGGGCCCGGCAGGTCCCGGGCGCTGCCCCGGCGTCGGCGTCGGCCGCGGCGCACTCGGCGGCGACGGTGTCGGCGTAGAGGAGGTCGCGGGGCTCCTGCGGGACCAGGCCGACGCGGCGGACCATCTCCGGCGGCGGGGTGCGGTGGGGGGTGCGGCCGCCGACCGTGACCTGGCCGGTGGTGGGGGCGAGGGTGCCGGTGAGGGCGGCGAGGAGGGTCGACTTGCCGGCGCCGTTGCGGCCCATGAGGGCGATGGTCTCGCCGGGGGCGACGGTGAGGGTGACGTCGTGGAGCACCTCCGCGCGGGCGCGGCGGATGCCGAGGGCTGTGGCGGTGGCTGCGGTGGCGCCGGGGGCGCCGGGGGCGCCGGTGGGGGTGTCGGCCGTCGCGGTGGCCGGGGTGCGTCGGGTGAGGCGGGCCAGGAGGCGGCGGCGGGTGGGTGCGGATGCCGGTGCCGGTGCGGGTGCGGGTGCGGGTGTGGGTGCGGGTGTGGGTGCGGTGGGGGCCGCTGCGCGGAGCTGCTCCCCGCCACCCGGGCCCGGGGTATGGCCCGACAGCCGGGCCCGTAGCGGAGCGGACGCGTGGCGGGCGTCGCGGACCGACAGGGGGAGGGGGGTCCAGCCCGCCAGGCGGCCCAGGGAGACCACCGGGGGGTGGACCGGGGAGACGGCCATGACCTCGGACGGGGTGCCCAGGAGCGGCGGCTCGCCGGGGGAGGGGAGGAGCAGGACGCGGTCGGCGTACTGGACGACCCGTTCCAGGCGGTGTTCCGCCATCAGGACCGTCGTGCCGAGGTCGTGGACCAGGCGTTGCAGCACGGCCAGCACCTCCTCCGCCGCCGCCGGGTCCAGGGCGGAGGTCGGCTCGTCCAGGACCAGCACCTTCGGGTGCGTCGTCAGGACCGAGCCGATCGCCACCCGCTGCTGCTGCCCGCCCGAGAGCGTCGCGATCGGGCGGTCGCGGAGTTCGTTCAGGCCCAGCAGGTCCAGGGTCTCCTCCACCCGGCGGCGCATCACCGCGGGCGGCAGGCCCAGCGACTCCATGCCGTAGGCCAGCTCGTCCTCCACCACGTCCGTCACGAAGTGGGCCCGCGGATCCTGCCCCACCGTGCCCACCACGTCCGCGAGCTCGCGCGGCAGGTGCGTGCGGGTGTCGCGCCCGGCGACCGTCACCCGCCCCCGCAGCGTGCCGCCCGTGAAGTGCGGGACCAGCCCGGACACGGCCCCCAGCAGGGTCGACTTGCCCACCCCCGACGGGCCGACGAGCAGGGTCAGCTCCCCTTCCGGCAGGGTGAAGTCGGCGTCGCACAGGGACGGCCGCGCCGCCCCCTCGTACGTCACCGAGACCTGGTCGAAGCGGATCAACGGGACGGCTCCTTGGAGGAAGGGGAGGGTACGGGGGCCACGAACGCCGGGAGCAGCCCGATCAGGACCGCCGCCGCCGGCCACAGCGGCAGCCCCGGGGCCACCAGCGGGACCACGCCCGGCTGCAGCCCCTCGGGGTCCACCGACCCCGCGTGGACGAGGAGGGCCGCCACCGCCGCCCCCGACCCGGCCACCAGCCAGGCGCGCGCGCCCCACCGGTCGGGCCGGTACCGGGTGCGGATGCTGCGCCGCCCGCCCAGCCGCAGCCCGGCCAGGGCCAGGACCAGGCCGACGCCGAGCAGCGGCAGCCCGTAGCCGGCGCCCTCCGCCGCGAGGAGGGCGTAGGTGCCCGCGCACAGGCCGAGGAGGCCGCCCAGCACGAGGGCGTTGGTGGTGTGCCGCACCGCGGGCGGGACCTGCGCCGTGCGCCCGTATCCGCGTGCGTCCATCGAGGCGGCGACGGCCACCGAACGCTCCAGCGCGCCCTCCAGCACCGGCAGCCCGATCTGCAGGACCGCCCGCACCCCGCCCGTGGGACGGCCGCGCAGCCGGCGGGCGGTCCGCAGCCGGGCCACGTCCGCGACCATGTTCGGCGCGAAGGTCATGGCCACGACCACGGCCACGCCCGCCTCGTACAGCGCGGCCGGCAGCGACTTCAGCAGCCGCGCCGGATTGGCCAGGGCGTTGGCCGCACCGACGCAGATCAGCAGGGTCGCCAGCTTCGCCCCGTCGTAGAAGGCGAAGACCAGCTGCTCGGCGGTGACCCGGCCGCCGAACCGGATGCCCTGCGCCCAGGCCGGCAGCGGGAGCTCCGGCAGGGTGAACAGGGTGTGCGCGCCGGGGACGGGGGAGCCCAGCAGGGCGGAGAACAGCAGCCGCAGCCCGATGACGAACAGGCCGAGCCGCACGAAGGCCCCGTAGGAGCGGGCCCACGGCGCCTCGGTGCGGCGGGCGGCGACCACGTACCCGGCGACGCCGACGATCAGCCCGAGCAGCAGCGGATTGGTGGTCCGGGAGGCGGCGGTCGCGAGCCCCAGGGCCCACAGCCACCAGGCCCCCGCGTGCAGGGCGTTCCCGCGCCGTGCCGCGGGAGCCCGCCAGGGCCGTCCCTTCTTGTACGAGGGCCCGTGCGACCCCCGACCGGCCCCTGCGGAGCCGGGCCCGGGCGGGGTCGCGCCGTCGGCCGCGGGGCCGTGGGTGATGCGCCCGGCCTGCGGCCGGCCGGTGTTCCCACCCGCACCACCCGTGCGGACCGTATGCCGGGTGCGGGTGGCCCCGGTGGTGCCGGGGCCCTCGGGGGGCGGGGTGTCTGTCGTGGGGTTTGTCATCGCCTGCGGCGGCGGGACTGCCAGACGGCTGCCGTGCCCAGGGCGGCCACCGCCGCCACGCCCGCGACCAGGCCCGCCGACGGGCCGGAGCCCCCGCCCGGGGAGGGGGCGGCGGCGGAAGCGGAGGCGGAAGGCTTCGGCTGCGCTGCGTCGGCGATGGGCTCGCCGCAGCCCGACTTCGGGTAGCCGGAGATCGCGCACAGCAGCGCCGCGCCGTTGTAGCGCAGCGGCTTCGCCACCGAGGCCAGCGCCTCGGCCGCCGTGGCGTCCGGGGCCACCTGGGCGCAGGCCGTGCGCGGGGCCTCCTGCGGCGGGGCCTCCCCGGCGGGGGCGTCGCCGGGCACGCCGAAGTCGAGGACCAGCGCGACCCGCTTGCGGCCCTCCACCGCGCCGGTGCCGCCGCAGACGGCCTCGAAGTCGGCCGCGGCGCGCGGCTTGGCGGCCTCGGCGCCGGCGTCCTTGCTCACCGAGAAGCGGAAGCCGAGCGTGGTGCCGTCCGCGGGCCGGGCCGTGGACGGGCCCTCGGTCGCGTACCCCCAGTTCCCGCCCGAGCCCTGCCAGAACGACCAGTAGCGGTAGCTCGCCGCCAGGGCCGGGGAGGCCGCGAACAGGGTCAGCAGCAGGCCCAGGGCGGCCAGCAGGCCGACCAGGCCCCGGCCCCGGCCCCGCGGACGGCGGGGGCTCACAGCTCGTTCTTCTTGCGGCGGCCGCTCAGTAGGATGCCGATGCCCATGCCGGCCGCGGCGCCCGCGCCGATGATCCACCACAGGTTCTGGCCGCCCGAGCCGGTCTTGTCGTTCTTGTTCTCCACCTTCTGCGCCTGCGCGTCCGGCTGCTGCGGGGCCGGGCCGGTCGCGTTCAGCGCCGCCACCAGGTCGACGCCGCCGAAGGCCTTCGGGTCGGTGCCCGTGGCGTGGGCGGTCAGGACCAGGGTGGCCAGGGCGGCCGGGTTCCGGTTGGACCAGGTGGCGGAGTTGGTCTTCAGCCACTCCAGCGCGCCCGCCGCCGCCTGCCGGTGTCCGGTGGCGACACCGTCTACGTGCGCCTGGCGGATGCCCAGGTGGGCCAGCGCTGGGCCGTGGTACGCCCGACCGTGCGTTACGCCCAGCCCAAGCCGACCGAGGACC
>NZ_JBHVUQ010000062.1:0-40307 GCF_042884105.1 Streptomyces sp. NPDC058157 | reverse complement strand
CAGCCTTTTAGAGGAACGAGTTGATCTCGATCGTCTCGGTGCGGCCGGGGCCGACGCCGATGGCGGAGATCGGGGCGCCCGACATCTCCTCCAGCGCCTTCACGTAGTTCTGCGCGTTCTTCGGCAGGTCCGCGAAGGTCTTGGCCTTGGTGATGTCCTCGGACCAGCCCGGCAGGGTTTCGTAGATCGGCTTCGCGTGGTGGAAGTCGGTCTGCGAGTAGGGCAGCTCCTCGACGCGCTTGCCGTCGATCTCGTACGCGACGCAGACCGGGATCTCCTCCCAGCCGGTCAGCACGTCGAGCTTGGTGAGGAAGAAGTCCGTCAGGCCGTTCACGCGGGTGGCGTAGCGGGCGATCGGGGCGTCGAACCAGCCGCAGCGGCGGTCACGGCCGGTGGTCACACCGCGCTCGCCGCCGATGCGGCGCAGCGCCTCGCCGTCCTCGTCGAACAGCTCGGTCGGGAACGGACCGGCGCCGACACGGGTCGTGTAGGCCTTGAGGATGCCGATGACGCGGCTGATCTTCGTCGGGCCCACGCCGGTGCCGGTGCAGGCGCCGCCGGCGGTCGGGTTCGAGGAGGTGACGAAGGGGTACGTGCCGTGGTCGACGTCGAGCAGGGTGCCCTGGCCGCCCTCGAAGAGCACGACCTTGTCCTCGTCCAGCGCGTTGTTGAGGATCAGGGTGGTGTCGGCGACGTAGCCCTTGATCTGGTCCGCGTACTGGAGCATCTCCTCGACGATCGCGGAGGCCTCGATCGCGCGGCGGTTGTACAGCTTGGCGAGCAGCTGGTTCTTGCCCTCCAGCGCCGCCTCGACCTTCTGGGTGAGGATCGACTCGTCGTACAGGTCCTGGACCCGGATGCCGACGCGGTTGATCTTGTCCGCGTAGGTCGGGCCGATGCCGCGGCCGGTCGTACCGATCTTGCGCTTGCCGAGGAAGCGCTCGCCGACCTTGTCGAGGGTGACGTTGTACGGCGTGATGAGGTGCGCGTTGCCGCTGATGAGCAGCTTGGAGGTGTCGATGCCGCGCTCGTTCAGGCCGCGCAGCTCGGAGAGCAGGACGGCCGGGTCGACGACGACACCGTTGCCGATGACCGGCGTGCATCCGGGGGAGAGGATGCCGGAGGGGAGGAGGTGCAGCGCGTACTTCTGGTCGCCTACGACCACCGTGTGGCCGGCGTTGTTGCCACCCTGGTAGCGCACCACATAGTCAACGGAACCACCGAGCAGGTCGGTGGCCTTTCCCTTGCCCTCGTCACCCCACTGAGCTCCGAGCAGCACAAGAGCGGGCACAGGCGTACACCTCTTCCGGATGGGGCATGTCCAAGGTCAGGGGGCGTACGACGATGTACACCGCAGGCTGAGCCGTCGGACCGGTGCCCCGGAATAGACGAAGGCCCTGGCGCAATAGCGCAAGGGCCTCTTGCACAAAGATGCTACCCGAGGAAGGACCGAGGTGTCGGCTCCAGAGCCCACCATGAGCCATGCGGGCGCGCCGGTAGGCGGTCTGCTCGTGCTCGTCGACCCGGTCGCCCGCCGTCTTGACGGCGAGTCCGTGCGAATCGCGAAGGATGTGTTGTCAGCGGGAGCTGCGGCGAAAATCTGCCTCCCGGATTCGCAGGAGGAATTTGCGCGGGCGCTCGCCCGCCGGGGTCATCGGCGGCCGGTGGTGGTCGGCGACGACCGGGCGCTGGTGCGGGCCGTGGGGCTGCTGCACGGCGAGCCGGGGGCCGGGGACGCCGCCGTCTCCCTCGTACCGGTGGGGCCGGTGGGGTCGCTGGCGCTGGCGCGATCGCTGGGGGTGCCGCTGTCGGCGGTGTTCGCGGCGCGGGCCGCGCTGGACGGGGTGACGCGGCCGCGGGACCTGCTGGTGGACGACTGCGGCGGGGTGGTGCTGGGCGGGCTGCGGATCTCCGCCCCGTCGGCGCCGGCCGCGCGGCGGACCGGGGGGTACCGGTCGCTGCTGCGGACCCTGCTGCCGGCTCCGGCGGCGGCGCCGGGGGCGGGGCGACCGGTGCAGCGGCTGCGGGTGGAGGTGGACGGGGTGGTCCTGGTGGACGAGGACCGCCCGGTGGAGGACGTGGCCGTGAGGCCCCGGGAGGACGGCGGCCCGGCCCGGGTGGTGGTCCGGGTCCGGGGCGGTGCGCCGCTGACGGGGCACGGGGACGCGGTCACGGTGTCGGTTTCGGGCCCGGCGGCGGCGTTCCACTACCGCGCCGACCACGCCCAGCCCGGCGCCCCGACCCGCCGCCGCACCTGGACCCGCCATCCGTCGGCCTGGTCCCTGACCCTGCCGCGGGTATGACTCCGGCTGCCGACAGCCCCGCCTGGGGGCCCCTCCCGGCGATAGCTGGGGGAGTTTGAGGCGCGGGGTCCGGGGTGTCCCCGGGAAACGGAGAAAGGGCGGGGCGGGGAGTGGCGCCGCAGGCACCCCGACCCCGCCCCCCAGGCCCGGCTACCGACCGGCCAGGTCCCCCGCCGCGGCCTCCACGAGGTCGCATACCTCCCCCGGCCGCGACGCCAGCGACGCGTGCGACGCGTCGAGCTCGACCGTCTTGCGGGCCCCCATCCGCTCCGCCATCATCCGCTCGTTGTCGGGGTGGATCATGCGGTCCTCGGTGGACACCTGGTACCAGGACGGCTTCTTCCGCCACGCCGGAGCCGTCACCGCGTCACCGAAGGTCGACCCGAGCGGGGCCTTCTGCGTGACCGCCATCACGAGGGCCTCCTCCGCCGTGAGGTCCTGCGCGAAGCTCTCGTGGAACTTGTCCTGCCGCAGCCACAGGTAGCCGTCCGAGTCGGGAGCGATGTTCGGGAACGCCGCCGGCGGGTGCTGTTCGCTGAGCGCGCCGGGGCTCTCCCCGGCGTCGGGGCCGAAGGCCGCGATGTAGACCAGACCGGTGACGTTCGGCAGGTCACCGGCCTCGGTGATGACGGCCCCGCCGTACGAGTGGCCCACCAGCAGGACCGGCCCGTCGATCTGGCGCACCATCTTGCGGGTGCGTTCGGCGTCGTCGGCCAGCGAGGTGAGCGGGTTCTCGACCGCGTGCAGGTCGCGGAAGCCGCGCCGGTGGAGTTCGGTGATGACCTTCGCCCAGTGGGCGGCGCCGCCCCAGAATCCGTGGACCAGGACGACGGCGGGCTTGTCGGGCATGGACATGGGGACGTGCCTCTCCTCGGAGGGGACGGGGACCTCTGCCCGGCCCACGCTAGGCAGGCCCCCACCACCCCGCCACCGGGCTGCGCCGCCGCGGCCGCTCAGAACTCGACGAGCAGCTCCCGCAGCCCCCGGATGACATAGCCCTCCTGCCACTGCGGCTCCCGGACGAGCCGCATCGGCGGGACCTTCTCGTCCAGCAGCGCGCCGAAGGAGGAGACCAGCTCCAGGCGGGCCAGCGGGGCGCCCAGGCAGTAGTGGATGCCGGCGCCGAACGTCAGGTGCGGGTTGTCGGCCCGTCCGAGGTCCAGCGCGTCCGGGTCCGCGAAGCGCGCGGGGTCCCGGTTGGCGGACCCGAACAGCAGGGCGACCTCGGCGCCGCGCGGGATCAGGGCGTCTCCCACCTCGATGTCGTCGAGCACCCAGCGCTCGAACATCTGGAGGGGAGTGTCGTAGCGCATGAGTTCGTCCACAGCTGTGGACAACTTTTCGGGACCGGGGGATCCGGGGAGCGCGCGCAGCCCGGCGAGCGCCGCGGGATGGCGGAAGAGGGCCCACCAGCCGTTGACGGTGGTGTTGACCGTCGCCTCGTGCCCGGCGTTCAGCAGGAGGACGCAGGTGGAGATCATCTCCTGCTCGCTGAGCCGGCCCCCCTCATCGTGGGCGGCGATCAGCGCGGAGATCAAATCCGTGCCCGGCCGCCGGCGCCGCTCGGCGATCAGCTCCCGCAGATAGGCGCTGAACTCCACACTGGCCGTCACCGCCCGCCGCGCGGTCCCTTCGTCCGGCCGGAGCTCGAACATCCCGCAGATGTCCGCCGACCAGGGCCGCAGCAGCCCCCGGTCCGTCCCGGGGATCCCCAGCAGCTCCGCGATCACCGCGACCGGCAGCGGCTCGGCGACGGCCGTCAGCAGGTCCCCGCCGCCGTCGGCCAGCAGCCCGGCCACCAGCTCCCGCGCCAGCCGGTCCACGGCGGGCGCGAGCCGCTCCACGGTGCGCGGGGTGAACGCCTTCGACACCAGCCGGCGCACCCGCCCGTGCGCGGGATCCTCCAGATCCAGCAGCCCGTTGCCGTTGAGCACGTGGAACGGCTCGTGCTCCGGCGGCGGGGCCTCGCGCCCGAACTCCTCGTGGCTGAACCGGTGCAGGTAGGTCCGCCCCAGCCTGCGGTCCCGCAGCAGCGCGCTCACATCGGCGTGGTGCGACACCAGCCACTGCCCGGTCGCCTCCGACCACTCGGCCCGCCCCCGCTCCCGCAACTCCCGGTAGGCGGGGTACGGATCGGCGACGAAAGCGGCGTCCCACGGATCAAAGCCCATCCGCGCACCCTAAGCCGGTGTCACCAGCCGTGTCTCGTAGGCGTACACCGCCGCCTGCGTACGGTCCCGCAGGCCCAGCTTCACCAGGATCCGGCTGACATGCGTCTTGATCGTGGACTCCGCGACCAGCAGCCGGTCGGCCATCTCCGCGTTGGACAGCCCCTGGGCGATCAGCACCAGCACCTCCGTCTCCCGCTCCGTCAACTCCCCCACCCCCGCCGGATCCGGGGCCCGCGAGACCTCCGACAGCTTCGAGAACTCCAGGATCAGCCGCTTCGTCACCGACGGGGCCAGCAGCGCGTCCCCGGCCGCCACCACCCGCACCCCCTCCGCCAGCTGCCGCGCGGACGCGTCCTTCAGCAGGAACCCCGAAGCCCCCGCCCGCAGCGCCTGGTACACGTACTCGTCGAGGTCGAAGGTCGTCAGGACCAGCACCTTGGCGTCCACGTCGGCCGCCACGATGTGCCGGGTCGCCTCCAGCCCGTTCATCTCCGGCATCCGGATGTCCATCAGCACCACGTCCGGCCGCAGCGCCGCCACCTGCGCGATGGCCTGCCGGCCGTCGACCGCCTCGCCGACGACCTCGATGCCCTCCATCGCATTCAGCAGGACGGAGAAGCCCTCGCGGACCATCATCTGGTCGTCCACGATCAACACCCTGATCGTCATACCGGCGTCTCCTCCGGCCGCGGCAGACCGCGCACCGGAAGGAACACGGCCACCTCGTAGCCGCCACCCGCGCTCTCCCCGGCCGTCATCTCCCCCTCCAGCATGGCCACCCGCTCCCGCATCCCCGTGATCCCGTGCCCGGCGCCCGGCGAGGGCCGGACGTCCCCGACCGCCGGACCGTTGACCACGCGTATCCCCAAGCCCCCCAGCACGTACGAGATCTCCACCCCCGCCGACGCCCCCGGCGCGTGCCGCAGGCTGTTGCTCAGGGCCTCCTGCACGATCCGGTACGCCGACAGCTCCACGCCCTGCGGCAGTTCGCGCACCGCCCCCGTCACCGTCTTCTCCACGCTCAGCCCGGCCTCCCGCACATTGGCCAGCAGCCCGTCCAGCGAGGCCAGCGTCGGCTGCGGGGCCTCGGGGGCCTCGTAATCCGCGGACCGGACCACACCCAGCACCCGGCGCAGCTCCGTCAGCGCCGCCACCGCGTTCTCCCGGATGGTGGCGAAGGCCGCCTCCAGCTCCGGCGGCGGGTTCTTGACCCGGTACGGGGCCGCCTCCGCCTGGATCGCCACCACCGACATGTGGTGCGCCACCACGTCGTGCAGCTCGCGCGCGATGGTCGTCCGCTCCTCCAGCAGGGTCCGCCGGTCCCGCTCGACGGCCGTCACCTCCTGCTGCGCCGTCACCTCCTGCCTGGCCTCCCGCCGGGTGTTGCGCACGGTCACCGCCAGCAGCAGCACCGCCGAGGTGACCGCCATCGGCGCCGGCTGCACCGAACCGGCCGAGCCGACGAGGATCGGCAGGGCCGTCCCGAACACCAGGGTGACGACCCACATCCACCCGGCCACCCGGGGCCGGGTCCGCATCGCCACGAACGTCATCACCGCGAGCTGCCCGACGAAGGTGGCCGGCGACCACGGCCAGACCAGGATCCGGTCGTGGAGGACCGCCAGCACCGCGGTGACGGCCAGGGCCGCCCAGAACGCGCCCACGGGCCGCACCAGGGTCATCAGCACCGGAGCCGCCGCCAGCACACCGGTCAGCAGGGACTGGACCGGCGGTACCCCGTCGAACCTGTCGGTGTTCCCCAGCAGGAACACGAAGAACGCCACCGCCGCGACCGCCGCATGCGGCAGGTACGCCGCCTGCGGCCGTATCCGCCGCGGCAGCAGCCGGGGCAGCCGCCCGTCGGTCCGCATCGGGGCGAGCGGCCGGAAGGCGAGGACATCGGTGAGCAGGTCGTCACGCAGGCTCTGGATCAGGCCCGAAGCCAGCCGCAGTTCGGGAGGCCGGGGGGTCGCCCCGGTGGTCGTCTCGGTCATGTCTTCACGGTAGGCCGGGGCCCGGTTCGTCCGCGTCGCCGCTGAAGGGGATTTCCCGGGGTCCCCCTCAGGTACTACACGGGCCCCTCAGTAGCCCGTCGGACGGATCAGACCCGTCTCGTACGCGAACACGGCCGCCTGCGTGCGGTCCCGCAGGCCCAGTTTCACCAGGATCCGGCCCACGTGCGTCTTCACCGTCTGCTCCGCCAGCACCAGATGCCCGGCGATCTCCGCGTTGGACAGCCCCTGGGCGATCAGCGACAGCACCTCCGTCTCCCGCTCCGTCAGGTCCCGCAGCCGCGCCTTCGACGGTGCGCGCGGGGCGCCCAGCCGGGAGAACTCGGTGATCAGCCGCTTGGTGATGTTCGGCGACAGCAGGGCCTCGCCGGCCGCCACCACCCGGACCGCCTCGGCCAGCTGATCGGCCGACGCGTCCTTCAGCAGGAACCCGGAGGCACCGGCGCGCAGCGCCTCGTACACGTACTCGTCCAGGTCGAAGGTGGTCAGCACCAGCACCTTCACCGCGCAGTCCGGGACGGCGGTGATCACCGAGGTGGCCTCGATGCCGCCCATCCCGGGCATGCGGATGTCCATCAGGACCACGTCCGGCCCCAGTTCGGCGGCCTTCGCCACCGCGTCCGACCCGTCGACGGCCTGCCCGACCACCTCGATGTCGGGCTGGGCGTTCAGCAGGACGGTGAAGCCCTGCCGGACCATCATCTGATCGTCGGCGATCATCACCCTGATCGGAGTGCTCATGCGTCCTTCTTCGTCTCGTGGGCGGACGGGCCGGGCGGGTCCAGCGGGAGGACGGCGCCGACCTCGTACCCGCCTCCAGGCCGTGGTCCGGCGGCCAGTTCGCCCCCCAGCATGCCCGCCCGCTCCCGCATCCCCAGCAGCCCGTGCCCGGCGCCCGGTGAGGGCGGGACGGGCCGGGTCGGAGCCGAGTTCGCCACGCACAGGTGCAGGTCGCGCGGCCCGTAGGCGATCCCCACCTCCACCCGGGAACCGGGGGCGTGCCGCAGGCAGTTGCTGAGCGCCTCCTGCACGATCCGGTACGCGGTCAGCTCCACCCCCGGGGTCAGCGGCCGCCGGATCCCCGCCACCTCCCAGGTCACCTCCAGGCCGGCGCCGCGCACGTTGTCCACGAGCCCGTCCAGGTCGGCGAGGGTGGGCTGCGGATGGTGGGGGACAGCCTCGTCCCCGGGCTGCTCGGACCGCAGCACGCCCAGCACCCGGCGCAGTTCCGTCAGGGCCTCCAGGGCGTTCTCGCGGATTCCCGCCAGGTTCTCCTTGAGCTCCTCGGACGGGTTCTCCACCAGGTGCGGGGCGACCTGCGCCTGGATGGAGATCACCGACATGTGGTGGGCGACCACGTCGTGCAGCTCGCGGGCGATGCGGCTGCGCTCCTCCAGCAGGGTCCGCCGGGCCCGCTCCTCCTCGGTGAGGGTCTCCTGCGCGACGAGCTGGCTGCGGGCGAGCCGGGTGGCCCGCAGGGCGTACCCGAGGAGCCCGGCGAAGCCGAAGACGAGGAACGCGTCCATCGTGCTGCTCTGGCCGTGTTCGGGCCGGAACACCGCCTCGGCCGCGCCGGTGGCGGCCACGGAGACCCCGATCACCGCGGCCGTGACCACCGGCGGGACCCGCAGGGCCACGAGCAGGACCAGCGGTGCGAAGGCCCAGGGCCCGATCGGCGTCCACGGCCAGCTCTGGCCCTGGCCGACACCGCCGTGGATCGTGGCGGCGATGAACCCGGCCGTCACCAGCCCGAGCCACCAGGCGGCGACCGGCCGGAACAGCGCGGCCACGATCGAGAAGCCGGTGAACAGGGACAGGACGACGATGCGCGGATCGTGCACCCCGTAGTGGTCCTGGAGCTGTGCGGACGTCAGGAACCCGAACAGGACCGCCGCGTACAGGACGAGCCCGTGCGGCAGCCGGGCCAGCCACCGGGGCCGCTTCATGGGCGGCAGCGGATCCCGCCGGAGGGTGAACAACTGCCGGGCCACACCGCGCACGGAGCGGTCGTCCCGCTCGGGGGAGATCGCCGGCTCCGGGGGCTCGCTCTGCTCGTTCACGCCGTCCAGCCTAGGCACGGGAGCCCCCGGGGGCAGCGGCCGGACGCCGGTCACCAGGGGTACGGGCGGCTGCTCGCCCCCGGGGCCGCTCGTGGACCCGGAACGCGGCCCAGCAGACGGCCAGGACCCCGGCGAACACCGGCAGCCACAGCAGCCGGGCGGCGACCCAGCCCGCCGAGGCGGGCACCGTGTGCAGCCCGGGCAGATCGGTGGAGACCAGCAGCCCGAGCGCGGTGACGGCCATCATCGAGGTCTGGTGCCACAGGAACACGGTCATCGCCGACAGGTTCAGCAACGCCACCTTCGCCCAGGTCCGGGGCCGGCGCATCGCCTGGGCCAGCGGCTCGCGCACCAGCAGGGCCAGCCCGCACTGGGCCAGACCGAACGTGACGGCGGCCAGCGTCGGCGGGTTCAGGTTGGATATCGCCGCCCCGGGCACCCCCACCATCGACGCCGGGTACCCGCCCCAGAGGACCAGCGCGGCGGTGGCGGCCGCCCCACCGCCGAGCAGGAGCAGGGCCGGCCGCCGCCGGGCGAACGCCCCCCGGGCCCAGGCGGCCCCCAGGGTGTAGGGGACGAGCCAGCCCGCGGCCACGTCGACCCAGCCGGCCCACTGCGGCCCGCCGAGCCCGAACCGCCACAGGTCGACCCCCGCCACCACCGCCAGCGGCCACACCGGGCTGAGCCGGGCCACCAGCGGAGTCGCGGCGGTCAGCGCGGCGAACACCAGCAGGAACCACAGGGGCGACCACACCAGCGTGAGCAGCGTCCGCACGGTCTCGCCACCGGCCCCGCCCACCAGCAGCCCGCCCGCGACGGCCACCCACAGGGCGACCACCGCCGCCACGGGACGGAACAGCCGCCCCAGCCGCTGCCGCACCCAGGCCCCGTACGCGACCCCGTGCGCCCGCGCCGACCCGTACCCCCGGGCCGCGACATGGCCGCCGACCAGGAAGAACACGGCCAGGGTCTGGAACACCCAGGACAACGGGGCCAGCCAGGGCATGCGCACCAGCGGGCTCGTGCCCTGCAGGGCGCCGCCACTCGTGGTCAGGGCGGTGACCAGCCAGTGCCCGAGCACCACCCCGAGGATCGCGAGGGCCCGCAGGGCGTCCACGGCCCGGTCCCGCCCGGCCGGGGTCGCACGGTCCACCCGCTCCGCGAGGACGCCCCACCGGTCACGCAGCTCAGACATGCGGGACCACCTCCGTGCCGAGGACGATGCGGGCCAGGCTCTCGAGGGACGCGGTGCCGGGCTTGAGGTAGTCGCTGTGCCCGGCGGTACCCGCGGCGAAGACCCGGGCGCCGAAGGCGGGGTCCACGGGATCGGTGCCGAACCCGACCCCGCCGAGCCGGACATGCGGCACGTCCGCGATCCAGTCCCCGCTGCCCCGACCGGCCCACACCCGCGCCCGCGTCGGCAGCCCGGCGGCGGTGTCGGCCCCCGTCCCGGGGCTGCCGAACAGGGCGAGGTCGCTCACCCCGGGGCCGGTCTCCGTCCGGGCGCAGACCACCGAGCCGTAGGAGTGGCACAGCAGCGACAGACGGGCGCCGGCCGGGGCGAGACCCGTCAACCGGGACAGGAACGGGCCCAGTTCGGCGGCGGCCGCGTCGGCGCGGTCGGCGGTCAGCACGGTGGTGCTGACGGTGCCCGGGGTGTCGTAGCCGAGCCAGGCGACCACCGCGGAGCGCGGGTGCTCCTGCGCCAGCCGCCGCTGGAGGCTGAGCGCGCCGTCGCGGAAGCGCCGGTAGGTGTCCAGGGTGGTGTCGGAGCCGGGCACCAGCACGGCTATCCGGTCGGCGGTGCCGAGATCGCCGAACACCTCTATCGCCCGGCCCCTGCCCCGCCCGTCGAAGGTGAGGAACCTGGCGTCCCCCGCCCCCGCCGACGCCATCTCCCGCAGCTTCGCCGCCCGCTCGCCCCGTCCCGCCCGCTCGGCCATCCGGGCCGATTCGGTGAGGTTGGCGAGGTTGGCGGCATAGCGCTCCTGCGCGGGGGCGGACTCGTCGAACACGGCCGGCGCCGGCGCCGGCACCTGGGGGGAAGCGGCGGCGGACACGGGGACCACCACGGCGGCGGCGACCAGCCCCGCCAGCAGCGTCCGCCGCAGCCGGCCCCGACGGCCACGGGACCGGCCGTCGCGGCCGTTGTCGCCGCCGCCGTTGCCGTCGTCGCCGCTGCCGTCGCGGTTCTCGTCGTCGGCGCCGGCGCCGGTCACACTGTCCAGCAGGCTGTTCATGGCGGTGCCCCCGTGCTTCGCTCCCGATCGGGCACTCGCCCGCTCCGGTAATGAAGTTAGGAATCCGGACCCCTGGTCGGCATCACACTGGGGAGCCGCCTTCGAAGTGGCTCTCAGGTATGACGTGCCGTACCTGAGAGCCAACACCGCGGCTAGGGTCCGGGAATGACCGACAACGGCAACGACTGGCGGCACGACCGCATCGGCAGCGCCCACCGGGGGCAGAACCCCACGGTCCTGCGCCGCCTGGAGGCAGGGTTCGCGGCGATCGGCGACCGGCAGTTCCTCCCCGGCTACTCCGTCCTGCTGACCGACGACCCCGCCGTGACCCGGCTCTCCGACCTCGCACCGGCCCGCCGCGCCGCCTACCTCACCGACCTGGAACGGTTCGCCGAGGCCGTCGAGCGCGCCTGCGCCCGCCTCGACCCGGCCTTCCGCCGCGTCAACATAGAGATCCTGGGCAACACCGACCCCTACCTGCACGCCCACATCTGGCCCCGCTACGACTGGGAGCCCGCCGACCTGGTGCGCATGCCGGTCTGGCTCTACCGCGACGAGGAGTACTGGCGCGGCGACCGCCACGCCCTCGCACCCCGCCACGACGCGCTGCGCACCGCCCTCACCGAGGAGCTGGACCGGCTCACCGGGTGACGCACCCGCCCCGGTGGCCTAGTCCCGCTCATACGTGAGAGGGGCGCTGGCCGACCCGTCCAGCTCGCGGCGCAGGCTCCCGTCGGGCAGCAGCCGCAGCCGGCTCCAGCCGCCCGGGGTGCAGGTGGGCGGGGCGCCCGAGACGACCGTGGACGAGCTGAGCTCGACCGGGTCGGGGGCGTTGCGCAGGGTGGCCCGCCAGGAACAGGAGTAGCCGGGGGCATCGACGCTCAGGGTCATGACGGAGTCGCCCACCGCGCCGGGGGTGAGGACCAGGTGCCAGGAGGCGGCGCCGGAGGTGGTGCGCCAGCTGCCGGCATAGCCGGAAGGCAGCGTTCCGGGCGGCCCGGCCGGGGTTCCGCTTCCGGACGAGGCGCCGGACGAGGCGCCGGACGAGGCGCCGGACGAGGCGCCGGACGCGGAGCCGGACGCGGAGCCGGGGGCGGGGGCGGGGGCGGGGGCGGGGGACGAGGCCGAAGGGCGGCCCCCGTCGGGGGACCGGTGCGTGCGGTCCCCGTTCATGAGGGCGTACACGGTGCCGCCCGCAGCCGTCGCCACCACCAGGGCGGTGGCGACGAGGAAGGCCGTCGACGTGGTGCGCGAACGGGGCGCGGGCGCGGCGGACGGGGGCTGCGGGTAGCCGGGCGGCGGTTGCTGGGGCCCGGACGGCGGACCGTAGAAGTGGTGCGCGGGAGCCGCCAGCGTGGCGGGCACCACGGCGGGCGCCGCCACCGGGCCGGGGCCGGGAGGCCCGTACATTCCCGGCCCGTACGGGCCGGGGGCGCCGTGCGGACCCGGGGCGCCGTACGGCCCCGGGTTGCCGTACGGGCCGGGGACGCCGTCCGGTCCCGGGAAGCGCTCCGGCCCCGGGACGCCGTCCGGGCCGGTGTCCTCGCGGTCGAGGAGCTGGACCGCGTGCCGCCCGAGCTGCGCCACGAGCGCCCCCGGGAGCCACGGTTCCCCATGGCGCCCGTCCGTCACCGTGTCGCCCGCGCCGATCCGTGCCAGGACGTCCGCGGGGGCCGGGCGCGCGGCGGGATCCTTGTGCAGGCACCGCGCGACGAGCTCCCGCAGTTCGGCCGGCACGCCGTCCAGTTCGGGTTCCGCTTCGACGATGCGCAGCAGCAGCCCCGCCGTCCCGCCGGGCCGTTCCGCGTCGCCGAACGGCAGCCGTCCGGTGGCCGCGTACGCCAGGACGGCGCCGAGGCAGAACACGTCGCAGGCCGGGGTGACCGTTTCGCCGCGCACCTGTTCCGGCGCCATGAACCCGGGCGAGCCGACGAGTTCCCCGGTGCGGGTCATTCCACCGGCGGGGTCCTCCAGCGGGCGGGCGATGCCGAAGTCGATGACGCGGGGGCCGTCGAGCGTGAGCAGGACGTTGGACGGCTTCAGGTCGCGGTGGATGAGCCCGGCGCGGTGGATCTCCTGGAGGGCGTGCGCGAGTCCGGCGCCCAGGATCCGTACCGTGCGGGCGGGCAGGGGGCCGAAGTCGTGGGCCACGGCCTGGCGCAGGCTCGGCCCGGCGACGTAACCGGTGGCGAACCAGGGGACCTGGGCCTCGGTGTCGGCGTCCAGGACCGGCGCGGTCCAGGTGCCGCCGACGCGCCGCGCGGCGGCGACCTCCTGGCGGAAGCGGGCGCGGAACTCCTCGCGGGCGGCGAGGCCGGGGTGGACGAGCTTGACCGCGACGGTGCGGCCGCGGTCGGAGCGGGCGAGGTAGACCTGGCCCATGCCTCCGGCGCCGAGCCGCGACAGGATGCGGTACGGGCCGATGTGGTGCGGGTCGGACGGATGCAGCTGTTCCATCGCCGGGGCGAGTCCCTTCCCCCTGGGGTGCCGGTCGGGGTGAGAGTAGCCCCGGCCGGGGGCGCGGGGGAGGGGGGTAGGGGCCCGTCCGCTCAGCCGCCGGGTTCCGACGCCAGTGTGGCCAGTGCCCGCGACAGCCGTTCCAGTGCCGCCGCCGTCTCCGCGAGGGCCGCCTCGCCCAGGAGGGCCGTCAGCCGGGCCGCCAGCTCCGCGTGGGCCGGGCCGATGCGGGCGACGGCCGCGCGGCCCTCCTCCGTCGGCCGGAGCAGTTTCGCCCGGCGGTGGGCGGGGTTCGGCAGGTACTCGGCGAGCCCCTCGGCGGCCAGCAGGTCCGCCACGCGCTGCACGCTCTGCCGGGTGATCCCCATCGTGCGGGCGATCTCCGCGACGGGCAGCGGCCGCGCCAGCACCGCGCCCAGCACCTGCCACCACGCGGCCGTCAGCCCGGCCGGCCGGGCCAGCTCCTCGGAGACGGCGAGGAACTGGCCGTTCAGCCGGAAGACGCCGAGCGCGGTCCGGCTGAGCAACTCCTGCCGCCCCCTCCCCGAAAGTCCTTCCCGCCCCGAAAGCCCCTCCCGCCCCGCCACGGCCCCCCGCCCCGGCAGGCCGCCCTCCCCCGGATCCCGCGCCGGCGGCTCAGGCATCGCCGGCCTCCGCCGCCGCCATCAGGACCGGGAAGGCACTGGCGTCGGAGTCGTGGAACAGCCGGTACCAGGCGTCCAGCACCTCCGGCCCGTACACCCCCAGCCGGGCGAACACCTCCCGGGCGAAGGCCACCGGTTCCGTCGGCCCCGCCGTGATCAGGTCGCCCGCGGTGACCGCGTCGGCCTCCACGTACCGGGCGGCGCCCGCGTACCCCGGCTGCGCGGCGAGGTAGGCGGCGGCCGCGCCGGTGTGCGGGCGCTCGTCCAGCAGGCCCTCCCGGGCGAGCCCCGCCGTGGCCCCGCAGATCGCCGCGACCGGCACCCCGGCCGCCAGGAACTCGCGGGCCTTGGCCGCGAAGGGGGCCAGCTCGTCACCGGTGTCCCACAGCCGTGCGCCCGTCAGGATCAGCAGCGAGGAGTCCTCGGGGCGCAGGCCGGCCAGGGCGAGGTCGGGCAGGACGCGCAGGCCGCCCATGGTGGTGACCGGCACCCCGGCCGCCGGGCCGACCGTACGGACGCGGTGACCGCGCCGCGTGAGGTGCGCGGTGGTGTGGCCGGTCTCCCAGTCCGCGTACGTGTCGTACACCGCGAGGTGCACGGGCGGGGGAGCCGCGGCGGCCTTGCCGGTGGCAGGGTTCGGGGTGGTGCTCACGGGACGCCTCCGGGGACACGGGCGGGCGGAGTGTGGGAGCTACCCCACCACGCTCCACCGATGACAGCATGCTGTCAATGCCTCCCCGGGCAGACAGACTGCCGAGGGCGGCCCCCCACCCCCATACAGTCCGCCGATATCCGTTCCCACCTGCGCACTTCTAGCGTGACGCCATGACCCCTCATGTCACCGGCGCGACCGTCAAGGCCGCCGACCGCGCTCACGTCTTCCACTCGTGGTCCGCCCAGGCCCTGATCGACCCGCTGGCCGTCGCCGGGGCCGAGGGCTCCTACTTCTGGGACTACGACGGGAACCGCTTCCTCGACTTCGCCTCGCAGCTGGTCAACACCAACATCGGCCACCAGCACCCCAGGGTGGTGGCGGCCATCCAGGAGCAGGCCGCGAAGCTCTGCACGCTGGCCCCCGGCTTCGCCGTGGACGTCCGCTCCGAGGCGGCCCGGCTGATCGCCGAGCGCACCCCCGGTGACCTCGACAAGATCTTCTTCACCAACGGCGGCGCCGAGGCCGTGGAGAACGCCGTCCGCATGGCCCGGCTGCACACGGGCCGGCAGAAGGTGCTGTCCACCTACCGCTCGTACCACGGCGCCACCGCCGCCGCGATCAACCTCACCGGCGACCCGCGCCGCTGGCCCTCCGACACCGCCTCCGCCGGCGTCGTCCACTTCTGGGGCCCGTTCCTCTACCGCTCGCCGTTCCACGCCGGCACCGAGGCCGAGGAGTGCGAGCGCGCCCTCGCCCACCTCGCCGACACCCTCGCCTTCGAGGGCCCGCAGACGGTCGCCGCGATCATCCTTGAGTCGGTGCCCGGCACCGCCGGCATCATGACCCCGCCGCCCGGCTACCTGGCCGGCGTGCGCGAGCTCTGCGACCGCTACGGGATCGTCTTCATCCTGGACGAGGTCATGTCCGGCTTCGGCCGCACCGGCAAGTGGTTCGCCGCGGAGCACTGGGACGTCACCCCGGACCTGATCACCTTCGCCAAGGGCGTGAACAGCGGATACGTGCCCCTGGGCGGCGTCGCCATCTCGGGCGCGATCGCCGAGACCTTCGCCACCCGCCCCTACCCGGGCGGACTGACCTACTCCGGTCACCCCCTGGCCTGCGCCGCCGCCGTCGCCACGATCAACACGATGGCCGAGGAGGGCATCGTCGAGAACGCCGCCCGCGTCGGCGCCGAGATCATCGGCCCCGGGCTCGCCGAGATCGCCGAGCGCCACCCGTCCGTCGGCGAGGTCCGCGGGCTCGGCACCTTCTGGGCCCTGGAACTCGTCCGGGACGAGGAGACGCGCGAGCCGCTCGTCCCGTACAACGCCGCCGGCGCCGACAACGCGCCCATGGCCGAGTTCGCGGCGGCCTGCAAGGCGTCCGGACTGTGGCCGTTCGTCAACATGAACCGGACGCACGTCGTCCCCCCGTGCAACGTCACGGACGCCGAGGCCAAGGAGGGTCTGGCCCTCCTGGACGAGGCCCTCAGCGTCGCCGACCGCCACACCACGGGGGCCTGATCGTCCGCATAGCGGTCGGTATATCCGCATAACGGCGGGGAACCGATCGGTTTCGGCCGCGCTGCCTGGCCTAAGGTGTCCGAAGTTCTACCGAGGAGACGGACCCCTATGCCAGGCAGCGGCGGTGTCACCCGCAGCACCCTGCGACAGCAGATCGCGGACGCGCTGCGTGACGAGGTGCTCGCGGGCCGGCTGCCCCCGGGCACCGAGTTCACGGTCAAGCAGATCGCCGAGCAGTACGAGGTCTCCGCGACCCCGGTCCGCGAGGCGCTGGTCGACCTCTCCGCGCAGGGGCTGCTGGAATCGGTGCAGCACCGGGGCTTCCGGGTCCGCGTCTACAGCGTGGACGACTACCGGGGCATGATCGAGGCTCGGATGCTCATACTCGACGGGATCTTCCGCCGGCTCGTGGAATGCGGGGCCGCTCCCGGCTCCGCCGAGCGGCTGGTGTCCGTGCGCCGCCGCGCCGAGGAGGCGCGGCGGGCCGCGCGCAGCGGTTCGCTCGAAGTGCTGATCGGCTACGACCTGAGGTTCTGGCGGGAGCTCAGCGGGCTGGTCGGCAACACCTACATCACCGAGTTCCTGCACCGGATCCGCGTGCAGTGCTGGGTCTTCTCCGTGCCGCACCTCCAGGGGGCGGCGGAGCTGGGGACCGCCCTGTGGGACGGGCACGGCGAGCTGGTCGACGCGGTCACGCTGGCCGACGCCGAGGAGGTCCGCCGCATCGTGCGCGCCTACAACCAGCACGGGCTGGACTGGGCCGCCACCCTCTGAGCGGTCCCGTCCGCCGCCGCACTGTCACGCCGGGTTCTGCGCACCCCTTCGCGGAGCGTGTCCGGCGCATTACGCTGGCCGGATCGGCGGCAACGACTGATCGGAGCCCGCGTGGCCTGTGACCTGTGGCTGGTCCCCCTTGTCGACGTGCTGTGCCACAGCCCCGACAACCCCTTCGCGGAGGAGATCGCCGCGTACGACAAGGCGCTGGGCGAGGCGGGTCTGCCGTCGGTGCCCGTGTTCGCCTACATGCCGGGCCTGAGCGGGGACGTGGCCCCGGTGGCCGGTTTCGACTACGACGCCCTGCACTTCCTGCGGCGGGCGTACCTGCTCCAGCTCTGCGGTCTGCCGGTGACGCCGGTGGACGAGCTGGGCGGGGACTACGAGCAGCTGCTGGAGATGTTCGAGTCCACCGCGCAGCAGTCGCACCTGGTGTGGCACTACGACCACGCGGGGGCCTACGTCCCGGTGGACTTCCCCGCGCCGCTGGCCAACGAGGAGCTGCTGGCCGGGGGCGGGCCGCTGGGGTCGGCGCAGGGGCTGCTGCGGGAGCTGGCCTTCGTCGCCCCCGCGATCGGGATAGACCCGATGAATCCCCCCGCCGCGCCGGCGCCGCCGGGCGGGCCGACGGCGCTGGAGGAGCCCGCGGGACCGATCCCGTACGACGCGAGCCCGTTCGCCCGGGAGCGGCACGTCTGGCTGGGCCTGCACGCGGCGGCCACCCGGAGCCTGGGCCAAGGCTCGATGATCATCTTCAGCTGACGGACCCGGTCCCCCTCAGCGGGGCTGCTCCGGGGGCCGCTGGCGCGGCATGTTCGGGCGGGTGCCCGGCGGGAGGGGGAAACGGGCCGGGGGGACCCCCGGCTCCGGGCGGGCCGGGGCGGCGGCCAGGGACTGCATGGCCAGCGGCGTCGGACCCGCCCGGAATTCCACCATCCAGTCGGCCGTCTCGGACCGCACCAGTTCCGTGACGTCCTCGGAGAACCGCCGCAGCACCGTCAGGCAGCGCTCGGCGGCCTCGCTCGCCGTGCCCTCCGTCGGCCCCAGCACCTCGCGCACGTTCTCCGAGGCCCAGTCGAACTGGAGCGTCTGGAGCCTGCGCTGCACCGCCTGCGCGGTCGCCACGTCCCGCATCCACCCCGAGGTCAGCCCGAAGAACCGGTCGCAGGCCAGGCAGGCGGCGGCCAGCAGCAGCGAGAGGTAGCCGTACGGGGCCGCCCCCGGGGCCGAGCCGGTCAGCTCCAGCAGCGGCATCGCCGCGCCCGTGACGGCGCCCACGGCCGCACCCGCCCGCAGCGTCCGCGCACCCCGCCGCTTCCAGGCCCGGTCCGACAGGTACCACTCGGCGGTGCGCAGCGCGTCGGCCTCCACCCGCCGGTAGAGCTCGTCGAGCCGCTCGGCCGGCTCGCCCCAGTCGCCGAGGGGGAACGGCCGGCCGGTCAGGTCGCCGTCCTCTGCGGGATCCCGGGGTGGCCCCTCGGGCTGCATCTCCGGCTGACTCACCCGGGCACTCCCTCTGCCTGCACTGACGTGTCGTGGTGCGCGTGTGCGCAATGGTGCGCATGCACTTCCTACCTTCGAATGACACGCGATGGACAACGAATCCCCGGTTTTCCGCCCGCAAGGAGGGCGCCATCAGGGACGCGCACGCCCCGTCTCTCACCCGAAAGAGTTGGTCCTCCCGGCGTAGGGCGCCGCGCCCGGGGAGCACGTAGGCTCGGACTGACCGAGCGTTCCCGACGGCCGGAGCCAGGCCGATGCGCAGATGGAGTGAGTACCCGTGATTCCCGGTGGCGGCCAGCCCAACATGCAGCAGCTCCTCCAGCAGGCCCAGAAGATGCAGCGCGACCTCGCGACGGCCCAGGAGGAGCTGGCCCGTACCGAGGTCGAGGGTCAGGCCGGCGGCGGCCTGGTGAAGGCCACCGTCACCGGTTCCGGCGAACTGCGCGCCCTGGTCATCGACCCGAAGGCCGTGGACCCGGAGGACACCGAGACCCTCGCCGACCTGGTCGTCGCGGCGGTCCAGGCGGCCAACGAGAACGCGCAGGCCCTCCAGCAGCAGAAGCTGGGCCCGCTGGCCCAGGGCCTGGGCGGCGCCGGCAGCGGCATCCCCGGCCTCCCCTTCTAGCGCGTCCCTTCCCGTCCCGCCCCCGTTCCCTGTAGAACACAGCACCAGAACCGAAAGAAGGCAGTCCGTTGTACGAAGGCGTGGTCCAGGACCTGATCGACGAGCTGGGCAGGCTGCCCGGCGTCGGGCCCAAGAGCGCGCAGCGGATCGCCTTCCACGTCCTGCAGGCGGAGCCCACCGACGTCCGCCGCCTCGCGCACGCGCTGCTCGAGGTCAAGGAGAAGGTCCGGTTCTGCGCGGTCTGCGGGAACGTGGCGCAGGAGGAGCGGTGCGGCATCTGCCGCGACCCGCGCCGCGACACCACGGTCATCTGCGTGGTCGAGGAGCCGAAGGACGTGGTCGCGATCGAGCGGACCCGCGAGTTCCGGGGCAAGTACCACGTCCTGGGCGGCGCGATCAGCCCGATCGAGGGCGTCGGCCCCGACGACCTGCGCATCCGCGAGCTGCTGGCGCGCCTCGCGGACGGGACGGTCACGGAGCTGATCCTCGCGACCGACCCGAACCTGGAGGGCGAGGCGACCGCCACCTACCTCGCCCGCATGATCAAGCCCATGGGCCTGAAGGTCACCCGCCTGGCCAGCGGGCTCCCCGTCGGGGGAGACCTGGAGTACGCGGACGAGGTCACGCTCGGGCGGGCCTTTGAAGGAAGGCGACTTCTCGATGTCTGACGCAACGCTGCACGCCCTGGGACAGGATCCGGACGACTTCGCCGCCTCGATCGCGGACCAGATCGAGTCCTTCATCGTCGCGGTCACCGAGGTGGCCAAGGGCGAGGACCCGGACAGCGCCGTTCCCTTCCTCCTCCTGGAGGTGTCGCAGCTGCTGCTGGCGGGCGGTCGGCTGGGCGCGTACCAGGACGTCCTGCCCGAGGAGCGCTACGAGCCCGACCTGGGCCCGGAGCCGGACGTGGACGACCTGCGCGAGCGGTTCGCCGTGATGCTGGAGCCGGTCGACGTCTACTCCGAGGTCTTCGACCCGTACGAGCCGCGCAAGGCCCCGGTCGCGCACCGGATCTCCGACGACCTGGCCGACGTGGTCGCCGACCTGCGGCACGGGCTCATCCACCACGAGGCGGGCCGGATCACCGAGGCGCTGTGGTGGTGGCAGTTCTCGTACTTCACCAACTGGGGGCCGACGGCCTCGGCCACCCTGCGGGCCCTCCAGTCGCTGATCTCGCACGTCCGCCTCAACCAGCCGCTCGCGGCCCTCGACGGCCTGGACACGGACGAGGACCTCACCGAGGAGGACCTCGTGGAGCAGGCCGGACAGGTCATGGAGCAGGAGCTCGGCCGTCTTGGCCGTAAATAATTCCATCTCATGATGTGGTACGAGGCGGTCGGATCCCGGCCGCTCGTTAGACTGCACCCGCAATGAGACGGACCGAGCGAGGAGCGCACGTGGGCCTTGTCGTGCAGAAGTACGGAGGCTCCTCCGTAGCCGATGCCGAGGGCATCAAGCGCGTCGCCAAGCGGATCGTGGACGCCAAGAAGAACGGCCACCAGGTGGTCGTCGTGGTTTCCGCGATGGGCGACACGACGGACGAGCTGATCGATCTCGCCGAGCAGGTATCCCCGATGCCTGCCGGGCGGGAATTCGACATGCTGCTGACCGCCGGAGAGCGGATCTCCATGGCCCTGCTGGCCATGGCGATCAAAAACCTGGGCCACGAGGCCCAGTCGTTCACCGGTAGCCAGGCAGGTGTGATCACCGACTCGGTCCACAACAAAGCGCGCATCATCGATGTGACGCCGGGCCGTATCCGCACCGCGCTGGACGAGGGCAACATCGCCATCGTCGCCGGTTTCCAGGGCGTGTCCGCGGACTCCAAGGACATCACCACCCTGGGCCGCGGCGGTTCGGACACCACCGCCGTGGCGCTGGCCGCGGCGCTGGACGCCGAGGTCTGCGAGATCTACACCGACGTCGACGGCGTCTTCACCGCGGACCCCCGCGTCGTGAAGAAGGCCCGGAAGATCGACTGGATCTCCTCCGAGGACATGCTGGAGCTCGCGGCCTCCGGCTCCAAGGTGCTGCTGCACCGCTGCGTCGAGTACGCGCGCCGCTACAACATTCCGATCCACGTCCGTTCGTCCTTCTCCGGACTGCCGGGTACCTGGGTCAGCAACGAGAAGCCCGAGTCGCAAGGGGACGAGCAGGTGGAGCACGCCATCATCTCCGGAGTCGCCCACGACGTCTCCGAAGCCAAGATCACCGTCGTCGGCGTTCCGGACAAGCCGGGCGAGGCCGCGGCCATCTTCCGCGCCATCGCGGACGCCGAGATCAACATCGACATGATCGTCCAGAACGTGTCGGCGGCCTCCACGGGCCTGACCGACATCTCCTTCACCCTCCCCAAGACCGAGGGCCACAAGGCCATCGACGCCCTGGAGAAGGCCAAGGGGCAGATCGGCTTCGACTCCCTGCGCTACGACGACCAGATCGGCAAGATCTCCCTGGTCGGCGCGGGCATGAAGACCAACCCGGGCGTCACCGCCTCCTTCTTCCAGGCGCTGTCCGACGCGGGCGTCAACATCGAGCTGATCTCCACCTCCGAGATCCGCATCTCGGTGGTGACCCGCCAGGACGACGTCAACGCGGCCGTCATCGCCGTCCACACGGCCTTCGGCCTCGACTCCGACAGCGACGAGGCGGTCGTCTACGGAGGCACCGGACGATGAGTCCGCACCGGTCGGCCCCGGCCCCGGCGCTCGCCGTGGTCGGGGCGACCGGGGCGGTCGGATCGATCCTGCTCCAGATCCTGTCCCAGCGGGCGGACGTCTGGGGCGGCATACGCCTGATCGCCTCCCCGCGCTCGGCCGGCCGCGTGCTGGCCGTCCGCGGTGAGGAGACCGAGGTGCTCGCCCTCACCGAGGACGCCTTCGAGGGCCTCGGCGAGGGCGACGTCGTGCTCTTCCTGACCCCGGCCGAGGTGTCGGCGCGCTGGGCTCCCGTGGCCACGGCGCGCGGGGCCGTGGTGGTGGACCAGTCCCCCGCCTTCCGGGAGGACCCCGAGGTGCCGCTGGTGGTGCCCGAGGTCAACGCCCCCGCCGTACGCAACCGCCCGCGCGGGATCGTCGCGGGCCCGGACTGCGTGACCGCCGCGATGATCGCCGCCCTGGGCGCGCTGCACGCCGAGTACGGGCTGGCCGAGCTGGCCGTCTCCTCCTACCAGGCCGCCAGCCGTTCGGGCCGGGCCGGCGCGGAGGCGCTGCGCCGCCAGCTGGCGCTGGTCGCGGGGAGCCCGCTGGGCGAGCAGCCCGGGGACGTCCGCCGTGCGGTCGGCGAGGACACCGGGCCGTTCGCGGCGCCGCTCGCGCTGAACGTGGTGCCGTGGTCCGGTGAGCTGCGCGCGGACGGCTGGTCCTCGCACGAGCTGGCCGTACGGGCCGAGACCCGGCGGATCCTGGGCCTGGAGGCCCTGCCGGTCTCCGTGACCTGCGTCCAGGTCCCCGTGGTGACCGGGCATTCCCTGACGGTGCGGGCCCGCTTCGAGCGCGAGGTGGCCGCGGCGCACGCCCGGGAGATCCTGGAAGCGGCCCCCGGGGTGGTCCTCGTGGACGATCCGGCGGCGGGGGAGTGGCCGACACCGGCCGACGCGGCCGGGACGGATCCGGCCTGGGTGGGCCGGCTGAGGGGCTCGCTGGACGACGCACGGGCCCTGGAGTTCTTCGTGTGTGCGGACAATCTGCGCAAAGGTGCCGCGCTCAACGCCGCTCAGATCTCGGAACTGATCGCGGGTGAATTCGCGCAACTCGCTTTGTAGGATCGGTTGTGATCCCTTGATCAAGGTGATGGACCGACTGCCGCCTGGATGAATGGGGCAATCGGGAAGAGCGGGTACGCATGAAGGCAATGGGGAAATTGCTGAATACTCTGCCTCACGCGTACAACCCTCGCGGGGGCACGCGTGTCCAACGGGCGTGGCAGAGGCACTCTTGGACTTCGCCGTCGTACCGGCACGCTCGGGGATCCTTCCCCCGCGCCGGCGCACCGGCGCATACGGCGGCATTCCTGTGATCATGCCCGTCCCGCCGGCGGGCGCACCCGCCGCGCCGTCCGTCGGGGCGGCCCCGGGCGGCCGTGTGCCCTCGCCCCGTGACACCGCGGACCCGGCCGCGGGCCCCGCCGTCGCCCCGCCGGCCGCCGGCGGCGACACCGCGGTCGCCGACGGCTCCGTCGCCGACACCGCCGTCCGCGAGACCGCCGCCGTCGCCGAGGGCGCCGCCGACGCGCCGCCGGTCGTGGCCGGGACCACCGTCGACCACCTCACCGAGACCTACCAGGCCCACTACCGTTCGCTCCTCGGCCTGGCCGCCCTCCTCCTCGACGACACCGCCTCCTGCGAGGACGTGGTCCAGGAGGCCTTCATCCGCGTCCACTCCGCCCGCAACCGGGTGCGCGACCGCGACAAGACCCTGGCCTACCTCCGCCAGACCGTCGTGAACCTCTCGCGCTCGGCGCTGCGCCGCCGCATCCTCGGCCTCAAGCTGCTGTCGAAGCCGATGCCGGACATGGCCAGCGCGGAGGAGGGGGCGTACGACCAGCTCGAGCGCGACGACCTGATCAAGGCCATGCGCGGACTCCAGCGCCGCCAGCGCGAGGTGCTGGTGCTGCGCTACTTCGCGGACATGACGGAGGCCCAGGTCGCCGAGACGCTCGGCATATCGCTCGGCTCGGTCAAGGCGTACGGATCGCGGGGCATTGCCGCGCTGAGGGTGGCGATGGAGGCTGCGCAGTCATGAGGGACGACCACAAGAACCCGCCGTCGGGCCCCGCCGCACCGACCGCCGGTGACGAGCAGGTGCTGCGCAGCCTGTTCGCCGGTGCCGTTCAGGGCCTGGAACCCTCCGAAGGGGCACTGGAACGGCTGCGCCACGCGGTGCCCGCCCGCCGGGCCCGCAAACGGCACACCCTCGTCGGAGCGGCCGTGGCCGTGCTCCTGGCCGGTACCGGGATCCCCGCCGCACTGCACCTGGGCGACGAGGACGAGGGCGCGGCCGCCGGGCACTCGGCGATGGCGGGCCACGGTGAGGCCCAGGGCGGCTTCCCCGGCGACCCGCACCACGACGGACCCGCCGGCGGGACGCGGCCGCAGCCGGTGCGGCCCGCCGACCGGGGGCAGACGGCGGGCGGCACGGGCGAGCGGCCCTCCCCGCAGCCCGGCGGCTCCCCCTCCGGCGGTGTGTCGGCGGGCCCCTCCGGCGTCGGCATCCCCACGGCCGCCCTCGGCAACGGCCCGCAGCCCCCGGCCGGAGCGGCCGCCATGGCCCCCGAATGCACCGCCGACCAGCTCGGCGTGGCGGGCAGCGCCCGCGCCCCCGAGACCGACGGCAAGGTCTACGGCAGCTTCAAGGTCACCAACGTCTCCGCCCGGGGCTGTACGGTCACCGGCCCCGACACCGTGACGGCCTCCTCGCTGACGCACGGCCCGCCGCCCGCACAGCCCCGCGGCGTGACGGTCACGGGCCACACGGCGGGGGACCCGGCGAGCCGGCTGCCCGACCCCTCCGAGGAGGCACCGGCACTGGTGCTCCAGCCGAAGCAGGCGTACGAGGTCCTCTTCGCCTGGGTGCCCTCCGCACAGTCCTGCCCGGCCGCCACCCCCGGTCCCAAGGCTTCGACCCGGCAGCAGGACGGCGCGGCGCAGCGCCCGGCGGGCCAGTCCGACGGCGGTGCGGCCGACACCCCGGCCGGCGGAGCCATGGGCGTCCCGGCCGGGGACACGGCAGGCGGAGCACAGCGGCCGGCCGACCCGGACCCGGCCGGAGTGGCGGTCTCCCACGCCCCGGCCACCGCCACGGGCGCCCCGGTCACCCAGACCACCATTCCGCAGGCCTGTGGCGGCACGGTCTACCGGACGGGGCTCATTCCCCAGCCGGCGCCGTAGCGGAGGCCGTCTTCGCCGAGGCCACCGGTGCGTCCGCCGGGCTCGCGGCGGGCAGCAGCCCCGCTTCGGCGTCGCGCAGGGTCTCCAGCTCGCGCCGGTAGAGCCGCCACCACATGAACAGCACGAAGGCGACGAAGACGAACCACTCACCGGTGTAGCCGAGGTTCTGGAAGGCCTTCAGGTCCAGCCCGGTGTTGCTCGGCGCCTGCGCCGGGACGGGGACCATCCCGTCCGACGGGGTCTGCACCGTCAGCCAGGCGTCGTACAGCGGGTCCTGCACCAGGTTGACCAGCGTGGCCGACCCGATCACCCCGAGCTGGCCCGCCGGCAGCCCGCCCTGCGCGTGCACGCCCTTCGTGCCGGCGTTCTCCGAGGCCTGCAGGGCCCCCGTCACCTCGACCCGCCCGGTCGGCGGGGCCGGGGCCTTCGCCGCGTCCGCCGTACCCGGCAGCCAGCCCCGGACCACCGGGACGGTCTTGCCGGAGTCGGTCCGCAGCAGGGTCAGGACGTAGAAACCGCTCTTGCCGTCGAGGTCCCGCTCGGGGACGAGCAGCTGCTGCCCGTACTCGCCCGAGGCGGAGGCCAGCCGCCCGGAGGTCTTCGTGTCCACCGGCAGCAGCGAGTCCAGCGGCGCGGCCGCCTCCTCGGCGGGCCGCTCGGCACCCGCCTCCCGGTGGCTGCCGACGCGGTCCTCGAACCGGCCGAGCTGCCAGGTCCCCATGAACAGGCAGAACGGGATGGCGAGCGCGACGAAGACGTTGATCCCCCACCAGCGCGGGGTCAGGAGAAACCGGTGCACTCCACCAACGGTACGGGGGGTGCACCGGAAGCCCGGGGCCGGGTCAGCGCGGCAGCCCCTGCGGCAGGTGCTTGAGGACGAATTCCAGCTCCATCCGGACCTGCTTGATCCGCTCCTCCACCACCAGCGAACCGTGCCCCGCGTCGTAGCGGTACACCTCGTGGACCGCCCCGCGCGCCACGAGCCGGTCGACGTAGTTGTCGATCTGCCGGATCGGGCAGCGCGGGTCGTTCACGCCCGCGGCGATGTGCACGGGCGCCTTCACCGCGTCCACGTACGTCAGCGGCGAGGAGGCCTCGAAGCGCTCCGGCACCTCCTCGGGCGTGCCGCCGAAGAGGGTGCGGTCCAGGGCCTTCAGCGCCTCCATCTCGTCGTGGTACGCCGTCACGTAGTCCGCCACCGGTACGGCGGCCAGCCCGACCGCCCAGTCGTCGGGCCGCGTCCCGATGCCCAGCAGGGTCAGGTAGCCGCCCCAGGAGCCGCCGGACAGCACCAGCCGCGCCGGGTCCGCCAGACCCGAGGAGACGGCCCACTCGCGGACCGCCGAGACGTCCTCCAGCTCGATCAGGCCGACCCGGTGCTTGAGGGCGTCCGTCCACTCGCGGCCGTAGCCGGTCGAACCGCGGTAGTTGACCCGGACCACCGCGAAGCCGTGGTCCAGCCAGGCCGCCGGGGCCGCCGCGAACGAGTCGGAGTCGTGCCAGGTCGGACCCCCGTGGACCTCGAAGACCGTCGGGAAGGGACCCTCGCCGTGCCCCTGCGGCCGCTGCGCCAGCGCGTGGATCCGCCCGCCCGGGCCCTCCACCCACACGTCCTCCACCGGCACCGAGCCGGGCGGCCGGAAACCGGGCGGGTCCAGCACCACCCCGCCCGCGGTGGACCGTACGGAGGCCGGCTCGGCCGCCGAGGACCACTGGTACTCGACCGTGCCGTCCGGGCGCGCCGTGGCCCCCGACAGCGACCCCGGCGGAGTGTCCACCCGTACGAGCTCCCGCGCGGCCAGGTCGTAGCGCCACAGCTCGTCGCGCGCCTCGAAGCTGTGCTCGACCAGCAGCGCCGTCCCGTCCGGGTACCACTCGGCGCTCACATCGCCCGGGAGATCGATCGCGAGGTCCTGCTGGGCGCCCGTGGCCACGTCCCACACCATCGGCTCCCAGCGGCCGCGCCGCTGGTGCCCGACCAGCAGCCGGGTGTCCCCCTCGACCGGGGCGAAACCCAGCACCTCCAGGCCCAGCTCCTCGGTGCCGCCCTGCGAGTCGTCCAGTTCCGCGACGGTGGCCCCGTCCAGGGTGACCACGCGCAGCGCCGAGTGCATCGCGTCGCCGTGCTCGGTGTGCTCGATCGCGACCAGGGTGCCGTCACGGGAGAGGTCGCCGACGCCGGCCGACTCGCGGTGCCGGTAGATCACGGCGGGGGCGCTGCCGTCGGGGCGGACGACGTGGACCGTGGAGCCGTCCTCGTCGGTGGACCGCCCGACGACCGCCGTCCCGTCCCGGCCGATGGCCAGTCCGGCGGGATAGGAGGGGTCCAGGCCGGGGGTGGCGGGCTCGTCGGGTCCGCCGGCGAAGGGCTGGCGGACCCAGGTGCCGAACTCGTCGCCGTCGGTGTCGGAGAACCACCAGATCCATTCCCCGTCGGGGGAGAGGGTGCCGTCGGTGGTGCCGTTGGGGCGGTCGGTGGCCTGGCGCTGCGTGCCGGTGGCGCGGTCCCAGGCGTAGAGCTCGTAGGTCCCGGTGGCGTTCGAGACGAAGAGCGAGCGGTCCGGGGCGTCCTCGGCCCACTCGGGGAGCCCCACGCGCGGGGCCCGGAACCTCTTCTCCCAGTCGGGCATCTCGGAAGCGGGGGTCGCGCTGGGGCCCCCGCCGAGGGCCCCGTCGGCGGTCAGATCGCTGTCGCTGCTGGTCATGCACCCCATTCTGGCCCGACGGGCCGCCGGGATGCCGACTGCTCCGAACGGGCGCATCGTGGAGGGCGTACGCCGAATGTTCCCGAGAGGGTGTTGATCATGAGCAAGAAGGCCCGTACCGGTCACCACAGCCATCAAGACTCCGAGCAGGCGATGGCGAAGAACACGGCGGCCGAGGCGCGGGCCAAGGCCGCGGGCCGGGATGCCCAGTCCCTCTCGGCGAAGACGCGGGGCATGCACCAGAAGGCCCAGGCCAAGCGCGGCTGACCCGCGCCGCCGTCCGCGGCATCCGCCCGCCCCATCCGGTCGCGGTATCGGTCACGCTCCGTGTTTCACGTGAAACATGGACCGTGCCGCCCTAGCCTGACGCCATGCGGATGATCGTCCGGGGCGCCCGGCTGCTGCACGAGGAGGGCCTCCACGACGTGGAGGTCGCCGAGGACGGGCGCATCGCGCGCGTCCTCCCGTACGACGACCAGAAGGAGCCGCCCGCGACGGGCGTGCTCATCGAGGCCCACGGCGGGCTGCTCAGCGCCCCCTTCGTGGAGCCGCACATCCACCTGGACACCGCCCTGACCGCCGGGCAGCCGCGCCCGAACGCCTCCGGCACCCTCTGGGAGGGCATCGCCTGCTGGGGCGAGCGCAAGCGGACCCTGACCCGTGAGGACGTGATCACGCGGGCCACGGAGGTGCTGCGCTGGCAGGCGGCCCAGGGCGTCCTGCACGTCCGCACGCACTGCGACGTCACCGACCCCTCCCTCACCGCCCTCGACGCCCTGCTGGAAGTCCGCGACCGGGTACGGGAGGTGATGACCCTCCAGATCACGGCCTTCCCGCAGGAGGGGATCGTCTCCTTCCCCGACGGCGAGGCGCTGCTGCGCGAGGCGGTGGCGCGCGGCGCGGACGTGGTCGGCGCGATCCCGCACTTCGAGGACACCCGCGAGGACGGGATCGCCTCCCTGCGGACGGCGTTCGCGCTGGCCGAGGAGCACGGGCTGCGGCTGGACGCCCACTGCGACGAGATCGACGACGAACAGTCCCGCTTCGTGGAGGTGCTCGCCACGCTCGCGCTGCGCACGGGACTGCGCGAGCGGGCCACCGCCTCCCACACCACCGCCATGGGCTCCTACAACGGCGCCTACGCCTACAAACTCCAGCGGCTCCTGTCCCGTTCGGGCATCAACCTGGTCTCCAACCCCTTCGCCAACCTCAACCTCCAGGGCCGCTTCGACGCCTATCCCAAGCGGCGCGGTCTCACCCAGGTCAAGGAGATGCTGGCGGCCGGGGTCAACGTGGCCTTCGGCCACGACGACGTGATGGACCCCTGGAACGCGCTCGGCACCGCCAACCCGCTCCAGACCGCCCTCGTCGGCCTGTACGCCGCCCAGCTCACCGGGGCCGACGAGATCCCGCTCGCCTTCTCGATGGTGACCGAGCGGGCGGCCCGGGTCCTGGGTCTGGGCCCCGACGAGTACGGGGTGGCCGAGGGCGCCCCCGCCTCCTTCGTCCTCCTCCCGGCGCCCACCCCCGGCGAGGCTGTGCGCCGCCAGGTCCGCCCGAGGTACGTGGTCGCGCGCGGCACCGTCCTCGCCGAGAACCCGCCCGCCCCGACCAGGCTGTGGTGGCCGGGGGAACAGGGCCCGTCCGACGTGGACTTCACCCCGCCCCTCTAAGGTGCGGTGCATGACGTGGACCCCACACCTGCCCGACTCCGACGCGGCCCGCCGGGCCTTCGAGATCGCCTCGGAGTACGCGGACGCCGCCCTGCTCAACCACTCCGTCCGCTCCTACGCCTTCGGGGCGGAGTACGCCCGGCAGCACGGCCTCGCCCATGACGCCGAGCTGTTCTACGTCAGCGCCCTGCTCCACGACCTGGGCCTGACCGCGCCGTTCGACAGCCACACCCTGCCCTTCGAGGAGGCCGGCGGCCACGTGGCCCGTGTCTTCACGGCGGGCCTGGGCTGGGAGCCGGCCCGCCGGGCGCGGGCGGAGGAGGTGATCGTGCTGCACATGCGGGACGGCGTCACCGCCGCCGAAGACGTCGAGAGCCACCTCCTCCAGGTGGGCACCAGCGCGGACGTCTCGGGTCTGCGCGTCCCCGACTTCGACCCGGCCTTCCGCACCGCCCTCCTGGCCGCCCACCCCCGCCTCGGCTTCGGCCCCTCCTTCCTCTCCCTCGTCGAGGACCAGGCGGCCCGCAAGCCCACCTGCGCGGCGGCCGCCTACGTGGCGGGCGGCGCGGCCAAGCGCATCGCGGCCAACCCCCTGGACGCCTGACACGTCCCCGGCGGGCGCGTCCCACACCGGAACGGCCACCGCCTACGACCCCACCGGCGGGGCTCCGTGCTGGTGATCGTCGGCGAGCGGTGCACCGCCGTGCGGTACGACCGCCGGGGGCGCGGCGAGAGCCGCGACACCGCCCCGTACGACGTGGCGGTGCGAGGCCGAGGACCTCTTCGGCCGCGATCAGGCCCGCTGACCGACGGGCTCCGCCGACCGCCGGCGGCGGCGTCCCACCGGCAGCAGCTCGGCGGTGATCAGCGCGGCGACCGTCGCCAGGATGATCACCGGGGTCATCGACGGGCTGCCGATCAGCAGCAGCGCCATCACCGCGCTGCTGACCGGCAGCCGCAGCACGCTGACGCCGGCCGCGGCCAGCCCCGCCGCCACCGCCGGCACCACCCCGAGGCCGGGCAGCGGCGCCGCGAGCACCCCGGCCGCGGCCCCCAGGAACAGGGCCGGGAAGATCGGACCGCCGCGCAGGCAGCCGAGGCACAGCGCGTACGCGGCCGTCTTGCACAGCAACACCGCCACCAGCACGCCCACCCCCCAGGCGTGCGGGTTCCCGACCAGCGAGGCCATGGTGGCCTGCCCGGACGAGGCGACCTCCGCCGGGGAACGGTCGGTGACCAGGGCGTACACCGCCGCGCACACCCCTGCGCCGAGCGCGCACAGCGCCGTACGGGCGACGGTCTGCCGGGTCACGAAGGCGGCGACGCCCTGCCCCGCGCCCACCGTCAGCCGCAGCACCACCGCCACGGCCACCGCCAGCAGCAGCCCCCAGCCGACGTCCGCCGCGTCCAGCCGGGGCACCGCATCGGGGATCTTCACGGTCAGCCCGCCGGTCTTCAGCCCGGTCCACCGCCCGAAGCCGGTGAACACCAACGCCCCCAGCCCGCTGGACAGCAGCGCGGGCAGCATGACGGCGACCAGCTGGGGCCCGCCCACCCCCACCACCTCGATCAGCAGCACCGCCGCGATCAGCGGGCTCCCGAAGATCGCCGAAATGGCGGCGGCGGCCCCCGCCACCCCCATGAGCACGCTGGCCTGAGGGGTCCCCGGACCGCGCGCGAGGTCCCGCAGCAGCAGCGCGAGCCCGCCGCCCAGGGCGATCAGCGGCGCCTCGGGCCCCAGGACCGCACCCAGCGGCAGGCTCGCGACGGCGGCGAGCACCACCCCGGGCAGCGCCGTGGTCGAGGCCCCGCCCACCGCCAGCCCGGCCGCCGGCACGTGCCCGCCCGCCCCGGGCAGCCGGGCGGCCACCCAGCCCACGACGACTCCCGCGACCAGCAGCAACGGCAGCGGCCACCACCACGGCGCGGTGTCCCAGCCCAGCCCGCGCGGCAGGCTCTCCCACACCAGGTGCTGCAACTCGTGCAGCCCGGCCAGGAACCAGAAGCACACCAGCGACACCGGGATCCCGACCAGGGCGCACAGCGCCAGCGTCTTCCGGTACGGCGGCGTCTTCAGCAGCCCCCGCAGCAGTTCGGCCTCGCCCGCCTGCGTCGCGGTCATGGCCTGCTCCTTTCGGGCTGCCGGGACAGCCCGGTCTGGACGGCGCCGAGGAGCATCTTGGCGACCAGTCCCACCACGATCAGGTCGGCCACCATCTGCACGGTGGTCAGTGCACGCGCCGTCCCGTCGGCCGGCGCGATGTCCCCGAACCCCACGGTCGCGAACACCGTCACCGCGAAGTACAGGGCATCGGTCCTGGTCAGAGGCTCCGAGAACGAAGCAGGCCGGTCACGCGACAGCAGAAAATACGTGGACGCGAAAAGGGTCAGGAACAACGGCACGGCGGTGGCCATCGCCTCCAGGGCCCGCAGCCGCGGATGCACCGAACGGGCGATGGCGCCGACCTGCCAGAGCACCAGGCACCCGAACAGCACCAGCCCCCCGCCCAGCGCGAGCACCGCCACGGCCCCGAACCCGTAGTCGAGCGGAGCCAGGTAGTACAGCCAGGTGATCAGCACCACGGTCCCGGCAGGCACCACGAGATGCCGCAACACACCCCCGACCCGAAACCCACCACACCCCATACCCACACCTCCTCACACCCACCACCCCCCTCCGGGCATTCCAACACCCCCACCCCACCCCCGCACCTCGCACGCCGCCGCCCTGCTTGGTGAGGTCGGTCTGCTTCCGCTTGTCGTTGGGGAAGTTGGCGATCGTCTCGCACTGGTTGCGGCCGCGGTCGACAGCCTTGTCGGGCTTGGTGTCGACGATGTCCGGGTCGACGGCGGTCAGGGCGGCGATGTACTTGGCCTGTGTCGCCGCGTCCGGCGGGGCTGGGCGGCGCTGGATCAGGGGGTCGCCCAACAGAAACAGGTCAGGCGCCTAGTGATGTCACTAGGCGCCTGACCTGGTCTTACTCTGTCGGGGTGGCGGGATTTGAACCCACGACCTCTTCGTCCCGAACGAAGCGCGCTGCCAAGCTGCGCTACACCCCGATCGCCGCACTCGGCGTTTCCGCCTGGCGACATCGATTACTTTAGCGGACCCGGCGCCGGAGACGAAATCCGGTTTTCACGGGGGGCCCGACGGGGCCCCGGGCGGGTTCTAGGCCTTCGGGGTGAGGGTCAGGAGGGTGGCTTCCGGGGGGCAGGCGAAGCGGACCGGGGTGAAGCGGTTGGTGCCGCAGCCCGCCGAGACGTGGAGGTAGGAGCGCTTGCCCCCGCTCTCGTACGTCGACAGGCCCTTCACCCGCTTCGTGTCGAGGTCGCAGTTGGTGACCAGCGCCCCGTAGAAGGGGACGCACAGCTGGCCGCCGTGCGTGTGCCCGGCCAGGATCAGCGGGTAGCGGTCTGCGGTGAAGGACTCCAGCACGCGCAGGTACGGGGCGTGCACCACGGCGATCGAGAAGTCCGCGTCCGCCTCCGGGCCGCCCGCGACCCGCTCGTAGCGGTCGCGCTTGATGTGCGGGTCGTCGAGGCCGGTGAACGCCAGCTCCATGCCGTTCAGCTTCAGCCGCGCCCGGGTGTTGGTCAGGTTGAGCCAGCCCGCCGCGTCGAAGGCGTCCCGCATCCCCTCCCACGGGTTGTGGACGGCGCCGACCACCGGCTTGTTGCCGTTCAGGCCGTGCCGGCCCTGGGCCTTCTCGATCAGGTAGCGGCCCGGGTTGCGCAGCCGCGGCCCGTAGTAGTCGTTCGAGCCGAACACGTACACGCCCGGGAACTCCATCAGCGGGCCGAGCGCGTCGAGGAGCTCCGGCACGCCTTCCGTGTCGGAGAGGTTGTCGCCGGTGTTGACGACGAAGTCGGGGCGCAGCCCGGCGAGGGACTGGAGCCAGGCGCGCTTCTTGCGCTGCCCGCCGACCATGTGGATGTCCGACACCTGCAGCACGCGCAGCGGGCGGGCCCCGGCGGGGAGCACCGGGACGGTGACCCGGCGCAGCCGGAAGGAGCGGGCCTCGAACCCGGCGGCGTAGGCCACTCCCGCGGCCCCCACCGCAGCGATTCCGGCGGTGACCTTCAGGGGTACTCCGTAACGCGCGCGCATGGCCCCATGGTCGCAGACGCGGAAAACCGATGGGCGCCACAGCCCCTGCACCTGGCAGACTCAAGGGCATGACCACGCTCAAGGCCAAGCTCCAGGAAGACCTCACCACCGCCATCAAGGCGCGCGACGAACTCGCTTCGTCCACCCTGCGCCTGACCCTCTCCGCCGTCACCAAGGAGGAGGTCGCGGGCAAGGAGGCGCGCGTGCTCTCCGACGACGAGGTCCTCAAGGTGATCGCGAAGGAGGCGAAGAAGCGCCGCGAGGCCGCGGAGGCCTTCGCCCAGGGCGGCCGCGACGAGCAGGCCGCGCGCGAGACGGCGGAGGGCGAGTTCCTCGACGCCTACCTGCCCAAGCAGCTCGGCGACGACGAGCTGGACGCGATCGTGGCCGCGGCGGTCGAGGAGGCCAGGGCGGCGGGTGCCGAGGGGCCGCGGGCCATGGGCGCCGTCATGAAGATCGTGAACCCGAAGGTGGCGGGTCTGGCGGAGGGCGGCCGCGTCGCCGCCGCCGTCAAGAAGCAGCTTTCGTAAGTAGCAGCAGTAGTAGCGGAGAAGAAGAAGGCTTAGCGGGAACGGGAGGGCCCCGGCCGGATGATCCGGCCGGGGCCCTCCCGCGTGCGCGTTACTGGTTCTCGTTGCCGCCGATCAGGCCCGGGTCCGCCGGGAGGCCGGGGATCGGGTTGACCGGCGGGTCCGCCGGGGTGTCGGTGCCGCCGCCCGTGCCGGGCCGGCTGTCGCCGGGCTTGCCGTCGCCGCCCGGCTTGCCGGGCTTCCCGGGCTTGCGCGGGGTCGTCGGCTGGTTCGGGGTGTTGCCCCGGCCGCCGCCGGCCCCGCCGCCACCGCCACCGCCGCCGTTCCCGCCGCCCCCGACCGAGGGCTCCGGGACGCGGACGTTCGCGAAGGGCGGTGCCTCGCGGCCGGACAGGGCGCCCGAGACCGCGTCCTTCCAGATCGGGCCGGGCAGGCCACCGCCGAAGACCTTCGGGTAGTACTGCCCGCCGATGGTGATGTCCTCCATCGTGATCTTCTTCGCGCCGCCCGAGCCGACCCACACCGCGCCGGACATGTTCGGCGTGTAGCCGACGAACCAGGCGTTGTAGCGGCCGTCGGTGGTACCGGTCTTGCCCGCGTTGTCGCGGTCGGTCAGGCCGGCCTTCTCACCGGTGCCGGAGTCGACCACACCGCGCAGCAGGTTGTTGATCGTGTCGGCGGTGTCCTGGGACATGGCCCGGTCGCACTTGCTCTTGGGCACCGCGAGCGCCTTGCCGTGGGCGTCGGTGATCGACTCCAGGGCGATCGGGGTGCAGTAGACGCCCCGGTTGGCGAAGGCGGCGTACGCGTTGGCCATCGTCAGCGGGGACATCTCGGCGGAGCCGAGCGCGATGGACGGCTCCTCGGGCAGCTTCACGCCGCTGGCCGGGACCACGCCGAGCTTCTGCGTCATCTCCGTCACCGGGCAGAGCCCGATGTCGGAGATCATCTGCACGAAGTAGGTGTTGATGGACTTCTCCATCGCCGTCTTCAGCGCGTACGGCCCGACCTCGTCCGTCGTCTCGTTCTGGGCGGTCTGCAGCTTCCCGCCGGCCAGCGGCAGGTTCTGCCACGGCGGCGTGCCCTCGCACCGGGAGACCGGGCTCGGGTAGTCCATCTTGTTCGGGGCCGAGTAGACCTTCGTCGGCTCCATGCCCTGCTCTATGGCCGCGGCCGCGATGAAGGGCTTGAACGTCGAACCGACCTGGAAGCCGAAGTTGGAGCCGCCCATCCGCTTGTCGACGGAGTAGTTGATCTGCGTCTCGTTCTTCCCGAAGCCGTACGGCTTGGACTGACCCATCGCCAGGATCCGGCCCGTGCCCGGCTGGACCATGGTCACGGCCGTGGCGATCGAGTCGTCCTGGTTGACGTGGTCGCGGATCGAGTTGTTCGCGGCGTCCTGCGACTGCGGGTCCAGGGTGGTGCGGATCGTCAGACCGCCCTGGTTCCAGACCTTCGCCCGCTCCTCGCGGGTCTTGCCGAAGACCGTGTCCGACAGGAAGGTGTTGCGCACGTAGTCGCAGAAGAACCCGGCGCCCTTGACGGCGGTGATGCAGCCGTTCTTCGGCCGGGTCACCTTCAGCGTGACCGGCAGCTTCTTCGCCTCGTCCGCCTCGGCCTGCGAGATGTCCTTCACGTCGGCCATCCGCTGGAGGACGACGTTGCGGCGCTTCATCGCCTCCTGCGCGTCGTTCACCGGGTCGAACCGGCTCGGCGACTGCACGACGCCGGCCAGCAGGGCCGACTCGTCCAGGGTCAGGTCCTTGGCCGGCTTGCTGAAGTACCGCTGCGCCGCGGACTCGATGCCGTAGGCCGCCTGCCCGAAGTAGGTGATGTTGAGGTAGTTCTCGAGGATCTTCTTCTTCCCGAGCTCCTCCTCGACCTGGATCGAGTACTTCAGCTCGCGGATCTTGCGGCCCAGGCTTTTCTGCTGCGCTTCGGCGACCTTGGCCGGGTCGTCGCCGGCCTCCTCGACGAAGACGTTCTTCACGTACTGCTGCGTCAGCGTGGAGGCGCCCTGCGCGGCGCCGCCCTCCTGCGCGTTGCGGTTGACCGCGCGCAGGATGCCCTTGAGGTCGACGGCGCCGTGCTCGTAGAAACGAGAGTCCTCGATCGCGACGATCGCCTTCTGCATGTACGGCGAGATGGCCGTGAGCGGGACCACCTGCCGGTCCCGCGAATACACCGTGGCGATCAGGCCACCCTCGGCGTCCAGAATGGTGGTCCGCTGGCTCAGCGGAGGCGTCTTGAGATTGGCCGGGATCTCATCGAAGCCCTCGACGGTGCCCTTGGCGGCGAGGCCCAGCGCACCGGCGCCCGGGATCGCGATGCCGGCGAGAACGACTCCGGAGAGAACCGACAAACCGAGGAACCTGGTGGCCTGCTGCGGCCCCGTGAGCCCTGCGCCCGAGCGCTTCTTTCCCATGGAGGGCAGCCTACGTTCTCATTCGCCGGACACATGCGAATGCCTTGGCCTAAGCTGTCCCCAACTGTCACAGGAGTGTGGTGCGACATCAACCCTTCGGCTTGATTTTCACCCTTCCCGAATGGGGTGGACGCATGTCCGAATCCCGCCCTTCGCTCTGACGGCCGCTCACCGGCGCTTCCCTGATTTCACCCGAATCGCCGGAATGGTCGGGCATGTCGCCGGATCACTCCGTCGGGTGATCTGCCGCTTACCCATAGTCCGTTCGGACCATTCAAGATTGGGCCCGTCGGGGGTGTTGCGGCGTCCTCGCCTTCCGTAACGTCCTCAACTGGCAGCGGTGAATATGCCGCTACCGCCGTGGGGGAGCCTCGATTCGGGAGAGGACGGCACCGGGATGGGCTGGGTAACCGACTGGAGTGCGCAGGCAGCCTGCCGCACTACCGATCCGGATGAACTGTTCGTTCAAGGAGCGGCACAGAACAGGGCCAAGGCGGTGTGCACCGGATGCCCGGTGCGGACCGAGTGCCTGGCCGACGCGCTCGACAATCGTGTCGAGTTCGGAGTGTGGGGCGGAATGACCGAGCGGGAACGGCGTGCGCTGCTGCGCAGGCGTCCCACCGTCACCTCGTGGCGACGGCTGCTCGAAACCGCTCGCACGGAGTACGAGCGCAGTACCGGCATCCTCACCGTGGATGTCGGCGCGGAGATCGACGTGGCGTACGAGACCTACGCGGCAGCCGGGTAACCGCCCGGACACCGCGCAGGCACCACTCGTACCCACGGTCAAGCTCCGGCCGGAACCCCGGCCGCGAGTCGCTCTCCGATGGCCCGCAGCCCGGCGAGGTCGTGCACATCGCCGGGCAGGGCGGCCACTTCGGCCACCGCCACCTCGGGATGCAGCGAGGTGAAGCGATCGCGCGTGCGCTGTTCCCGCGCGATCACCTGCATGCGTTCGGCGTGCAGGCGCAGCAGCCCCGCGGTGATCGCGTCGGCGTCGGCGTCAACGTCAACGTCATCCTCATCGGTTCCGGGGCCAACCGTGCCGTCCGTGCTGTCCTTGCCACTCACGGCGGTGCTGTCGTCCACGGCGGGGGAGCCGTCGTCGGCGGCGTCACGAAGTCCAGCTTTCCCGGGCTCCTGATCGACAATGCCGCCTTCTTCAAGATTCTCTGCGGCCGCCAGCGCCCGCTCCGCGGACAGCTGCCGCGCGTCGCTCCCGTGCACCCGGTTCAGCACCAGACCCGCCAGCGGCATGCTCTCCGCGGCCAGCCGCTCCACGAAGTACGCCGCCTCGCGCAGCGCGTCCGGTTCGGGCGCCGCGACCACCAGGAAGGCCGTGCCCGGCGCCTGGAGCAGACGGAACGTCGCGTCGGCGCGGGTGCGGAAGCCGCCGAACATCGTGTCCATCGCCGCCACGAAGGTCTGCACGTCCTTCAGCAGCGAGGCCCCCATCAGCTTGCTCAGCGTGCCGGTCATCATCGACATGCCGACGTTCAGGAACTTCATCCCGGCCCGCCCGCCGACCTTCGCCGGCGCCATCAGCACCCGGATGAACTTCCCGTCCAGGAAGGACCCGAGCCGCTTCGGCGCGTCGAGGAAGTCCAGCGCGGACCGGCTCGGCGGGGTGTCCACGACGATCAGGTCCCAGTCGTCCTTCGCCCGCAGCTGGCCCAGCTTCTCCATCGCCATGTACTCCTGCGTGCCCGCGAAGCCGGCCGACAGGGACTGGTAGAAGGGGTTCGCCAGGATCGCCCGCGCCCGCTCGCGGTCCGCGTGCGCCTCGACGATCTCGTCGAAGGTCCGCTTCATGTCCAGCATCATGGCGTGCAGTTCACCGCCGTCGCCGGCCACCCCCTCGACCCGCCGCGGGGTGTTGTCCAGCGAGTCGATGCCCATCGACTGCGCCAGCCGGCGGGCCGGGTCGATGGTCAGCACCACCACCTTGCGCCCCCGCTCGGCCGCCCGGACGCCCAGCGCCGCGGCCGTCGTGGTCTTGCCGACCCCGCCGGCGCCGCAGCACACGACGATCCGGGTCTTCGGGTCGTCCAGCAGCGCGTCGACCGCCAGTCGCTGCGGCGTGTCCAGGCCCATGGTGTCCCCGCTCCCGTTCCCGTTCCCGTGCGCGTTCCCTTGCCCGTCCCCGCTCATCGCGCGTCCGCCTGCTTGCGCAGCTCCGTCGCCAGCTCGTACAGCCCGGCCAGTTCCATCCCCGAGCCCAGCAGGGGGAGTTCGTACGTCGGCACGTCCAGCCCCGCCAGCACCGCGCGCTGCTCCCGCTCCAGCTCGACGCGGCTCGCGTGCTCGGCGGCCTGGGCCAGCAGCGGCTCCACCAGCCGCTCGGCCAGCCCGCCCCGCCGGGCCCCGCCGAGACCCGCCCGGGACAGGGCCTTGGCGATCTCGGGGCGGCGGCCCTCGGCGGCCGTGCGCAGGGTGTCCTCGTCCAGGTGGTGCGGGCGCACCATGTTGACGATGACGCGCCCGAACGGAAGTCCGGCCGCGCGCAGTTCCTCGATCCCGTCGGAGGTCTCCTGGACGGGCATCTCCTCCAGCAGGGTCACCAGGTGCACGGCGGTGTCCGGGGACTTGAGCACCTTCATGACGGCCTGGGCCTGGTTGTGGATCGGCCCGAACCGGGCCAGCCCCGCCACCTCGTCGTTGACGTTCAGGAAGCGGGTGATCCGCCCGGTCGGCGGGGCGTCCATGATCACGTGGTCGTAGACGAACCGCCCGGACTTGTCCTTGCGCCGCACCGCCTCGCACGCCTTGCCGGTCAACAGGACGTCCCGCAGCCCGGGCGCGATGGTCGTCGCGAAGTCGATGGCCCCGAGCTTCTTCAGGGCGCGTCCGGCCGAGCCGAGCTTGTAGAACATCTGGAGGTAGTCCAGCAGCGCCCGCTCCGCGTCGATGGCGAGCGCGTACACCTCCCCGCCGCCCCCGCCGGGCGCGACGGCGATCTTCCGCTCCTCGTAGGGGAGCGCTTCCGTGCCGAATAGCTGTGCGATGCCCTGCCTGCCCTCGACCTCCACGAGTAGAGTCCGCCTGCCCTCGCGCGCGAGGGCCAGCGCGAGTGCGGCGGCGACCGTGGTCTTGCCGGTGCCGCCCTTGCCGCTGACCACCTGGAGCCTGCTCACAACCTCCGAGCCTAACCACTCCCGCTCAGGCGTTACGCTCGCCCCCATGACCAAGAAGTTCGAATACGCGACGGTCCCCCTGCTGGTCCACGCCACCAAGCAGATCCTGGACACCTGGGGCGAGGACGGCTGGGAGCTCGTCCAGGTCGTGCCCGGCCCGAACAACCCCGAGCAGCTCGTGGCCTACCTCAAGCGGGAGAAGGCATGAGCGGCGCCGTCGAGGCCCGGCTCGCCGAGCTCGGCCTGACCCTCCCCGAGGTCGTCCCGCCGCTGGCCACGTACCAGCCGGCGGTGCGCTCGGGCGCGTACGTGTACACCGCGGGGCAGCTCCCGATGGTGCAGGGCAAGCTCCCGCTGACCGGCAAGGTCGGCGCTGAGGTCTCGCCGGAGCAGGCCAAGGAGCTGGCGGCGACGTGCGCGCTGAACGCGCTGGCCGCAGTGAAGTCCGTGGCCGGGGACCTGGACCGGATCGCGCGCGTGGTGAAGGTCGTCGGCTTCGTCGCCTCGGCCCCCGACTTCACCGGGCAGCCCGGTGTGCTGAACGGCGCGAGCGAGCTGCTGGGCGAGGTCCTCGGCGAGAAGGGCGTGCACGCCCGCAGCGCCGTCGGCGTGGCGGTCCTCCCGCTGGACGCCCCGGTCGAGATCGAGATCCAGGTGGAACTCACCCCGGACGCCTGACCGAACCCCGGCGGGGCCGTACCCGGCCCCGCCTCGGGGCACCTCCCAGCGGTGGCCGGGGGAGTTCGAGGCGGCGCTTGCCGTTGGGGGGGGGGCGCCCCCCCCGCGCGCGCCCGCCCGGGGGGGGGGGGCCGCGGGGCGGGCGGGGCCGGGCGCGGCGGGGGGGGGGGCGGGGGCGAGGGGGCGGCGCGCCGCGCGGC